>JACRMS010000034.1 GCA_016214845.1 Nitrospirota bacterium
AGCGAAGCTTCCGACGGGAGTGGAGATGGTAATGCCCGGAGACAACGTGACGATGGAGATAGAGCTGATAACACCGATAGCAATGGAGAAGGAATTGAGGTTTGCGGTGAGAGAAGGCGGCAGGACAGTAGGCGCCGGAGTCGTGACAGAGGTTGTTGAGTAAATACCGCTTATTGTCATGCTGAACCTGTTTCAGCATCTATTGAGATTGAGAGACCCTGAAACAAGTTCAGGGTGACAGAGAAAAGATAGATAAGGAGAACGGATTTAAATGCAGGACATCGTACTTTTACAATGCACCAGCTGCAAAGGCAAGAATTACACGACCACTAAGAATAAAAAAAACACGACCGAAAAGCTTGCCCTGAAGAAGTATTGTAAACATTGCAGAAAGCATGTTGATCACAAAGAGACAAAGGCGTAGGCCAGTAGCTCTAACGGCTAGAGCGTCGGACTCCAAATCCGAGGGTTGGGGGTTCGAATCCCTCCTGGCCTGCCATTTGAGCCCGTTTGAAAGCGCGCCGGTCTTTTCAGCCGGGATGAAAAATGGCAAGGGTATTAATTTGTAACGGTAAGCGCCTGGGAGTTTTTTAAACCGGGTTTAACAAAGATAAGGAAATAAGAAAATGTTAGAGAGGATAAAAGAATTTTTCAGAGAAGTAAAGGTTGAACTGAAGAAGGTGGTATTCCCTGGAAAGGATGAAGTGATTGGTTCAACAAAAGTTGTGCTTGCGATGGTATTTATCATATCAATATTTTTAGGACTAATTGACTTGCTGCTTTCCAAGCTGATTGGCATGGTAGTAAAGTAGGAGAATTTATGGCGAAACAGTGGTATGTAGTGCATACTTATTCAGGGTTTGAAGAAAAGGTCAAGACAAGTATCAAGGACAACGCCCAGCGAAGAGGTCAGGAAGACAAGGTCGGACAGATTTTGATCCCCACGGAAAAAGTCGTGGAACTTAAGGCGGGGAAGAAAAAGGAAACCACGAAAAAGTTTTATCCGGGATATATTCTCATTGAGATGGACCTTGATGATGATACGTGGCATCTTGTAAACAGCACCCCGAGGGTCACCGGATTTGTCGGAGGGGAAAAGCCGACGCCTTTGCACCCTGAAGAAATGGACGTTATTGTCCAGCAGATAGAAAAAGGCCCTTCCACCCAGATCAAGACACAGTTTGAAAGGGGCGATGCCGTAAGGATAATGGACGGCGCTTTTGTCAACTTCAACGGGTTTGTTGATGAAGTCGACAACGTTCATAATAAACTGAAAGTTATGGTTACAATATTCGGCAGGTCAACGCCGGTTGAATTAAACTTCATGCAGGTGGAGAAAACATAAAAATTAATCCACAGATTACACAGATAACAACAGATGCCTGCTTGTAAAAATAATTTTTTATCTGCGTAATCTGTGAGGTCTGCGGATGTTGATATTATTGGAGGTATAGATAGATGGCACAGAAGGAAATAACAGCACAGGTAAAACTTCAGGTAACGGCAGGAAAGGCAAACCCTGCCCCGCCAATAGGTCCGGCGCTCGGCCCTCATGGAATTAATATTATGGATTTCTGCAAGGCGTTTAACGCCCAGACCCAGGCTTTGGGAGATACGATCATTCCGGTTGTGCTTACGATCTACAAAGACCGCTCGTTCACATTTATCCTTAAAACCCCTCCCGCGTCTGAACTAATCAAGAAGGCGGCAGGTATAATTAAAGGTTCGAGCACGCCCAACAAGGACAAAGTCGGCAAGCTCACAATGGACCAGGTCAGGGAAATTGCAAAGACAAAAATGCCTGACCTTAACGCATTCAGTCTTGAGAAGGCCGTTAACACCATCAAGGGCACTGCCAGGAGCATGGGAGTTGATATAGTAGAATAGGGTAGTGATTGTTTATAAATTACCGGTTCGTCATTCCCGTGAAAACGGGAATCCAGAAAATACGAACTGGATTCCGGCTTAAGGACTGCCGGAATGACAGAACTAATATATATTTGGAGGCGGAATGAATAAAAAACACAGCAGCGCAAAAGAAAAAATAGATAGTACAAAACAATACGATATCAAGGAAGCGGTTGATCTTGTCAAACAGCTTGCTCATACAAAATTTGATGAGACAGTTGACCTGGCAATGAACCTCGGCGTAGACCCCAAAAAGTCAGACCAGATGATAAGAGGAAGCGTTGTGCTGCCTCACGGGCTTGGGAAAAAGGTCAGAGTGCTTGTTTTCGCAAAGGGTGAAAAAGCGATGGAAGCAACAAGCGCCGGCGCTGATTTTGTAGGG
The DNA here is from genome assembly GCA_016214845.1 of Nitrospirota bacterium. Taxonomy (NCBI): domain Bacteria; kingdom Pseudomonadati; phylum Nitrospirota; species Nitrospirota bacterium. The sequence continues at coordinate 2,291 of JACRMS010000034.1, forward strand.
GCAGAGGACATGCTGGAGAAGATCAACGGCGGATGGCTTGACTTTGACAAGGTGGTTGCAACGCCTGACATCATGGGTGTTGTCGGCAAGCTTGGAAAAGTCCTCGGACCAAGAGGGCTCATGCCCAACCCGAAGTCGGGGACCGTTACGTTTGACGTAGGCAAGGCGGTAAAAGATTTAATGGCCGGTAAAGCCGACTACAGAACGGAAAAGGCCGGAGTCGTTCACGTTTCAATCGGCAAGGTGTCGTTTGACGGCGATAAACTCCTGGACAATGCCAAAGCCGTTATAAGGGCCATTGAAAAGGCAAAGCCGTCTTCGAGCAAAGGGAAATATCTTAAAAAAATATCCATCTCATCTACGATGGGAGTTGGAGTTTCAATAAACGTTGCCAGTGTGGCAACTGTATAAATGTGTTGGTAGGGGCGGGTTTGAAACCCGCCCCTGCTGAAATTTTTAAAAATAGGTCAGAGACCGCGGGTGCTGTTCCAGTTCGGGACAGTATAATTGAGTGAAGACCTCTCAGCCCGCACAGACCGGAAGCAAGTTGATAGTTGAAAGTGAGCAATTGAGAGTTGATGCAATGTGTTTAGTATTTTTAACTCTTAACGCAAACTCTTAACTCCTGACTTTTCAGTTTTCGGGAGTCTCTGATAGAAAGAAAGGGGTGAAAGAGCTGAATAAGGGAGAGAAGAAAATAGCAGTTTCAGAGCTTCAGGACAAATTTCAGAAGGCAAAGGGAGTTGTATTTACTGAGTACCGGGGGCTAACCGTCGAAGAGATCTCAGGTTTAAGAAACAGCCTGAGATCTGCCGCGCTGGAATTCAAAGTTGTCAAGAACACGCTTGCCAAGATAGCCGCAAAGGGAACATCTGTAGAAGCTGCAAAAGATAATTTTTCAGGGCCCGTAGGAATCGCCATCGGTTATGACGACCCTGTGCTTCTCGTAAAGAAAGTGCTTGAATACAGCAAGACTAACGAGAAGCTGCAGATAAAGGGCGGTCTTATCGAGGGCGGAGTTTACAATCTTGACGCGCTGAAGACTATCTCGGCATTACCGTCGAGAGAGATCCAGTTGGCCATGCTCGCCGGGGCCATGCAGGCGCCTGTGAGCAAGCTTGCAAGATTATTGAATGCAACGCTCTCGCAGTTTGCGTATGCGATGGAAGCATTAAAACAGAAACGTGGGTAAAAAAAACACTAACACTAAATAGAAGTGTCAGTGATTAGTGTCAGAACAAAATACTGACACCGACACTGTCACTTAACACTGAAGAATTTAAGGAGGATTTAAAGATGTCTGCAACAAAAGATCAGGTGTTTGAGTTTATTGATAAAATGACCATATTGGAGATGTCGGAGTTCATTAAGGATTTTGAAACACGCTACGGAGTTTCGGCAGCAGCGCCGGTTGCAGTAGCAGCAGCAGGGGCAGCCCCGGCAGCAGCCGCAGCAGCGGAAGAGAAAACGAGTTTTGATGTTGTCCTCGCCGCAGCAGGAGACAAAAAGATCCAGGTCATCAAGGTTGTCAGAGAGCTTACAAGCCTCGGACTCAAAGAGGCAAAAGACCTTGTTGACGGAGCGCCGAAACCGGTAAAGACCGGCGTGTCCAAGGAAGAGGCAGAGGCCATTAAGGCAAAGCTTGAAGAGCAGGGCGCAAAAGTAGAATTGAAATAAATTTAAGAAATAAAGAGCACCGGATATGAAACACGGACATTCAGGTTTCGGATTTGCGATTCCGGATTTTAGTTTCAACGAATCCGCAGTAGCAGTCCGAAATCCGAAATGTTTTCTCTGCCCGTGTTACGAGATCTGTTTACTGTGTTCTGAAAAAGGAGAATTATGGCAGAAGCTTTAAGGGTAAGAAAAAACTTTGGGAAGATACCGGAGATACTCGCGATCCCGAATCTCATTGAGATACAGAAGCGTTCGTTTGAGCGTTTCCTGCAGGAAAATGTCCCGTCTGAAAAAAGGGACGAATATGGATTGCAGGCGGCATTCAGCAGCGTATTCCCCATCACCGATTACAATGAGACCTCATCCATTGAATTCATTGAATACATAATCGGCAGACCAAAATACGATCTGAGGGAGTCCCTTGACAAGGGCATTAATTTTGCCGCCCCTCTGAAGATAAGGGTCAAGCTGAACCTGTGGGAGAAAGGGGAGTCGGGCAAGAAGCGGTTAAAAGAGTCCAGGGAGCAGGAGGTTTATCTTGGAGAGCTTCCGCTGATGACCGACACGGGCACGTTCGTAATCAACGGCGTTGAAAGAGTCGTTGTCAGCCAGCTCCATCGTTCCCCCGGAATATTCTTCAGTCATGACAAAGGCAAATCCCCGGTCGGCAAGGTGCTCTTTTCGGCGAGGATAATACCTGCAAGGGGTTCATGGTTTGATTTTGAATTCGACACCAAAGACACCCTTTATGTGAGGATTGACCGCCGTAAAAAACTTCATGCCACAATTATCCTTAAAGCGCTCGGCTACACGGAAGAGCAGATCCTTAAGATCTACTATCCGATAGAGGAGATAACAATAAAGAACGGCGTCGCCACCCGCAAGGTCAGCGAAGTGCTTGTCGGCTCCAAGGCCTTTAAAAGCATTGTAGACCCCAAGACTGAGGAAGTGATCGTAAAGGAAGGCGGCAGGATAACGAGGTCGGCCATTAAAAAGATGGAGGCCGCGAATGTTAAAGAGATATCCATCCTGAAAGAAGAGCTCATCGGCAGGGTAACGCTGAATGACATAATAGACCCTGAGACAGGCGAGGTCATATTAGAGAGCAATGAAGAGATAAAAGAGCAGGTCATGGAAAAAATAGTGGCCATGAAAATCCCTTCGCTCCACCTGCTGTACATTGACGGCATCAGATATCTTCCGTCACTGAGAGACACTTTATTATTGGACAAAGTAGGCACTACAGACGAGGCATTGATAGAGATTTATAAAAAGCTCAGGCCAGGAGAGCCGCCTTCAATTCATGATGCGAAGGTGCTCTTTGAGGGACTGTTTTTTGATCCGAAAAGATACGACCTGTCGGAGGTCGGCAGGCTCAAGCTTAACAAACGGCTGGGGCTCGACATCCCCCTGGAGAACAGGGTCCTGACCGATAAAGACATTATAGAGATCCTTCGCTATCTCTTCGACCTCAGGGCCGCCAAAGGCGATGTGGATGACATTGATCACCTCGGCAACAGAAGGATAAGGGCGGTGGGAGAACTGCTTGAAAACCAGTTCAGGATCGGACTTGTAAGAATGGAAAGGGCGATCAAGGAAAAGATGACCCTCACGGAGCTTGAGACCGCCATGCCGCATGACCTTATCAACGCGAAACCCGTTATAGCGGTCATAAAAGAATTTTTCGGCTCAAGCCAGCTCAGCCAGTTCATGGACCAGACAAACCCGCTGTCCGAGATAACTCACAAGAGGAGATTGAGCGCACTCGGGCCCGGAGGTTTGACAAGAGAGAGGGCTGGCTTTGAAGTCAGGGACGTGCATCCCACTCACTACGGACGTATCTGTCCCGTAGAAACTCCTGAAGGCCCGAACATCGGCCTCATCACTTCTCTTGCATCGTACGCAAGGGTCAACGACTACGGCTTTATTGAATCGCCGTACAGGAAAGTCCAGAACGGAAGGGTCACAAACGAAGTGGTTTACCTCTCCGCCATCGAGGGGGAGACCCATGTCATTGCGCAGGCGACCTCTCCGATGGATGAAAAAGGCAACATTATCGGCGAGACCGTGTCCGCGAGGATCGGCGGCGATTTTAAATTGGTCACCCCGCAGGAAGTGGAATACATGGACGTTTCGCCAAAGCAGATAGTCAGTGTCTCCGCGTCGTTAATCCCGTTCCTTGAAAACGACGACGCCAACAGGGCGCTGATGGGCTCCAACATGCAGAGGCAGGCTGTGCCGCTGCTTCAGACAGACGCCCCGCGCGTCGGCACCGGAGTTGAGGCAGTGGCCGCGAGAGACTCAGGCGTTGTTATAGCGGCAAAGAGGGCGGGAGTTGTTGAATCCGTTGACGCCGCAAAGATAATCGTCAGATGCGATGACGGCGGAGTGGATGTGTATTACCTGGTCAAATTTTACAGGTCCAACCAGGCCACCTGCGTCAACCAGAAACCCATTGTCGTTGCCGGACAGAAGGTAAAGAAGAACCAGGTAATCGCGGACGGCCCCGCCACTGATAAAGGGGAGCTCGCCCTCGGCAAGAATGTGCTTGTGGCCTTCATGCCGTGGGGAGGGTACAACTTTGAGGACGCCATAATCCTCAGCGAACGCCTTGTAAAAGACGACGTATTCACCTCGATCCACATTGAGGAATTTTTGATAGAGGCAAGAGAGACGAAGCTCGGGCCCGAAGAAATAACAAGAGACATCCCGAATATCGGAGAGGAAGCGCTCAAAGACCTTGATGAAAGCGGAATAATCAGGACCGGGGCGCAGGTCAAACCCGGCGACATCCTCGTCGGCAAGGTCACCCCGAAGAGCGAGACCCAGTTGACCCCTGAGGAAAAACTGCTCAGGGCCATTTTCGGCGAGAAGGCTGAAGAGGTGAGGGAGAATTGCCTTTATGTCCCGCCCGGAATTGAAGGAACGGTTTTAGATGTAAAGGTGTTCACGAGAAAGGGCGCTTCAAAAGACAAGCGCACCAAGTCCATTGAAGAGGACAAGATAGAAAAGATGCAGCAGGTCCTTGATGAAGAGAACAGGATACTCAGGGAAAATAGTTACAAGAAAATGAGAGAGCTCCTGCTTAACGAAAAAACGGCGGAGGAGATAAGGGTCACCGGAATCAAAGACGTCCTGTGTGAAGCCGGGAAAAAGATTACCGAAAAAATACTTGAGAGTATTCCCGACAAGGCCCTTCGCAAGGTAAGACTGCTGGACCCTGAAAAAAGGGAGCAGCTTAAACTGATCGAAGATGAAACAGCAGGGCAGATAAAGAAGCTTGAGGCCGAGTTCGAGAGGAAGATGGAGCAGTTTAAAAAGGGAGACGAGCTTCCCCCCGGGGTCCTCAAGGTCGTGAAGGTATATATCGCCATGAAGAGAAAGATCCAGGTCGGCGACAAGATGGCTGGAAGGCACGGGAACAAGGGGGTCATTTCAATCGTGGTCCCCGAAGAGGACATGCCGTATCTTCCGGACGGAACGCCTGTTGATGTGATCCTTAATCCCCTCGGTGTTCCATCACGAATGAACGTCGGGCAGGTGCTTGAGACGCATCTTGGATGGGCCGCAAAGACCCTGAACCTGTATGTGGCAACGCCGGTTTTTGAAGGCGCAAGCGAACGTGAGATCAAGGCGCTCTTAAAAGAAGCTGGCCTTCCAGCAAGCGGCCAGATCACTTTATTTGACGGAAAGACCGGGCAGCCTTTTCAGAAGCCCATCACGGTCGGTTACATGTATATCATGAAACTCCATCACCTTGTTGAAGACAAGATCCACGCCCGTTCAATAGGACCTTACTCGCTCGTTACACAGCAGCCTCTTGGCGGCAAGGCGCAGTTCGGCGGACAGAGGCTCGGGGAGATGGAAGTCTGGGCGCTTGAGGCATACGGCGCTGCATACACGCTCCAGGAATTTCTCACCGTAAAGAGCGATGACGTCACCGGCAGGGCGAGGGTGTATGAGGCGATCGTTAAAGGAGACGTCAACCTTGAACCCGGAGTGCCTGAGTCTTTTCACGTCTTGATCAAGGAGCTTCAGAGTCTCGGCCTTGACGTAGACCTCTTAGAGGAAAAGATATTCCCGGAAAAAGGCAAAAACGGCGGCGAGAAAGTTGAGAAACGCAAAGCGGTTGCCGGAGGCAAGAAAAAATAATTAAGCATATGAAATGCAAATTGCAAAATAAACCCTTCTTTGCAGGGGCGGGTTTTAAACCCGCCCTTACGGAAGACAACAGAGGGTCTCAGTAATTTTCAATAAACCTATAAGGGGGTTTTTAAGTGGAAGATATATATTCAATATTTGAAAAGCCGAAGAATCCGACGGAGTTTGAGGCAATAAGGATAAAGCTTGCCTCTCCGGAAAAGATAAGGGCCTGGTCCTACGGCGAGGTAAAAAAGCCCGAAACAATAAATTACCGTACATTCAAGCCCGAAAGGGACGGACTCTTTTGTGCGAAGATATTCGGACCGGTCAAAGACTGGGAATGTATATGCGGGAAATACAAAAGGATGAAACACAGGGGAGTGGTATGCGACAAGTGCGGAGTTGAGGTCATTCAGGCAAAGGCGAGACGCGAAAGGCTCGGCCACATTGAGCTTGCAACTCCAGTAGCGCACATATGGTTTTTAAAAGGCATTCCGTCAAGGATAGGAACGCTCCTTGACATGACCATGCGTATGCTTGAGAAGGTGCTCTATTTTGAGAGCTATGTGATCATTGACCCGGGCGAGACGAAACTGAAGGACAGAGACCTGCTCACCGACGAAGAATACAGAAAACACGTGCAGGAGTTCGGCGACAAGTTCAGGGCCGGCATAGGCGCAGAGGCGGTTAAGGAACTTCTCAGGAACATAAACCTTGATGATCTCGCAAAAGAACTGAGAACAAAGATGCACGCGACCACATCTCTCGGCATAAAGAGGAAACTCACAAAACGCCTGAGAGTTGTTGAGGCGTTCAGAAAGTCAGGCAACAAACCTGAATGGATGATTATGGACGTCATCCCGGTCCTTCCTCCCGACCTTCGCCCGCTGGTCCCGCTTGAAGGCGGCAGGTTCGCAACATCGGACCTTAATGATCTTTACAGAAGGGTGATAAACAGGAACAACAGGCTTAAGCGGCTTATGGAGCTGAACGCCCCAAGCGTTATCATCCGCAATGAAAAAAGGATGCTCCAGGAAGCCGTTGACGCGCTCTTTGACAACGGCAGGAGAAGCAGAGTTTTAAAAGCCACGACAAAGAGGCCGCTGAAATCACTTAGCGACATGATAAAAGGAAAGCAGGGACGCTTCAGGCAGAACCTGCTCGGAAAGAGGGTTGACTATTCAGGCCGTTCAGTTGTCGTTGTAGGCCCGGAGCTCAGGCTGCACCAGTGCGGGCTTCCAAAGATGATGGCGCTTGAATTGTTCAAGCCTTACATATTCAGCAAGCTTGAAGAGAAAGGCGTTGTCACCACGATCAAGGCCGCAAAGAAATTAGTTGAAAGAGGCGAGGACATTATCTGGGATTGTCTTGACGAGGTCATCGCCGAACACCCGGTGTTGTTGAACAGGGCGCCGACCCTTCACAGGCTTGGAATGCAGGCGTTTGACCCGGTGCTCGTAGAGGGCAAGGCAATAAAACTTCATCCGCTTGTCTGCACGGCCTTCAACGCGGACTTTGACGGCGACCAGATGGCAGTGCATGTGCCTCTCTCGATAGAGGCACAGATCGAGGCGCGGGTGCTGATGATGTCCATAAATAATATCCTCAGCCCCGCAAGCGGCAAGCCCATTGCGACGCCTACGCAGGACATGGTGCTTGGCATCTATTATCTGACAAAATCCAGGAAAAACGTAAAGGGAGAGGGAAAACTGTTCTCAGGCCCTGAAGAAGTAAGAGTCGCGTATGACGCCGGTGTAATTGACGTACATGCAAATATAAGAGTAAAGAAGGACGGCGCTGTTCTTGAGACCACGACAGGACGCATGATACTATGTGAAATATTGCCGGACGGCGTTCCGTTTAATATGGTCAACAAGGAAATGACAAAGAAGGAAGTCGGGAAGCTTGTTGAGTACTGTTATAAAAGGCTCGGCAAAAAGCCCACGGTCATATTCCTCGACAACATTGAAAAACTCGGTTTCCGTTACGCGACCGTATCAGGCGCCTCTATCTGCATAGACGACATGCACATCCCGAGCAAGAAGCCCGAATTCATAAAAAATGCGGAGCAGGAAGTCATGGACGTCCAGAGGCAGTATGCCGACGGTCTTATCACAAACGGCGAACGCTACAATAAGGTCATTGACATCTGGGCGGAAGTCACTGAGAAGATCGCCGATGAAATGATGAGGGAGCTTGGCGCGGAAGATGTTGAAGACGTGCATAAGTTGACTGAAGATGAGCTTAAGGAAAGACGCTCGTTCAATAACATCTTCATGATGGCTGACTCAGGCGCCAGAGGCTCAGCCGCGCAGTTAAGGCAGCTTGCCGGAATGAGAGGTCTCATGGCAAAGCCCTCAGGCGAGATCATCGAGACCCCGATCACCGCGAATTTCAGAGAGGGACTGACTCCCCTTCAGTACTTCATCTCAACGCACGGCGCAAGAAAAGGTCTCGCTGATACGGCATTGAAAACAGCCAACTCAGGATACCTTACAAGAAGGCTTGTTGACGTCACGCAGGATGTGATCATAATGGAAGATGACTGCGGCACCAATAACGGCATCTTCCTGTCAAGCCTTGTTGAAGGCGGCGAGATCATCGAGCCCATTGAAGAGAGGATCTTCGGCAGGACCACCGCTGAAGATATAAAGGACCCGGTAACAAAGGAAAAGATCGTGCCTCAGGGGCAGGAGATCGACGACGAAATCGCGCAGAAAATAGTCCAGGCGGGTATTGACAGGGTAATGATACGTTCGGTTTTGACCTGCGAGGCGCGGCACGGGGTATGCAAGAAGTGTTACGGCAGAGACCTCGGCAGGGGCGAAATAGTTGAGACCGGAGAGGCCGTTGGAATAATCGCGGCACAGTCCATCGGCGAGCCCGGAACGCAGCTTACAATGAGGACCTTCCATATTGGCGGTACCGCAACAAGGCTGGTTGAGCAGACCATCCTTGAGGCCAAAAACAGCGGGTCGGTCAAGTTCATTGACCTTGCAACAGTCAAAAACAGGGAAGGCGGTCTCGTTGTCATGAACCGTAACGGCAGCATCGCCGTTATTGACGCAAAAGGAAGAGAAAGAGAAAAATACTCTGTCGTATACGGTGCGAGATTAAAAGTTAAAAACGGCCAGAAGGTGGAAGCCGGGCAGCTGCTTGTTGAGTGGGACCCGTATTCAATCCCGATCATCACCGAAGTCGGCGGAAGGATCGCCCTTGGCGACATAGCCGAAGGCGTGTCGGTCAAGGAGGAAGTTGACGAGGTCACGGGACTTCATCACAAAGTTATCATCGAATATCCTGCCCACATGAGGCCGAGGATTTCAATTAAAGATGAACAGAGCAAGGCAACCATAAAGATCCCCGGGACCAACAACATTGCGCGTTACCTGCTGCCGTCAGGCGCTCACGTCCTTGTTGACAAGGGGTCCATTGTCCATCCCGGAGACGTTATAGCGAAGATACCCAGGGAAACCACAAAGACAAAGGACATCACGGGCGGTCTGCCGAGGGTTGCGGAACTGTTTGAGGCGAGAAAGCCCAAGGAACAGGCAATCGTCAGCGAAATTGACGGCGTTGTCGAGTTCAGAGGTTTCCACAAAGGCATGAGAATAGTGGTTGTCAAAGGCGGCGCCGACTCAAGGGAATATTTCATCCCGAAAGGCAAACACCTGAGCGTCCATGAAGGCGACTGGGTAAAGGCCGGAGAGCCGCTGATGGACGGGTCGATAAACCCGCACAACATCCTTGAGATACTCGGGCCTAACGAGCTCCAGAGATATCTTGTGGATGAAGTGCAGAAGGTGTACAGGCTTCAGGGCGTTGCGATCAATGACAAACATATTGAAGTTGTTGTCAGGCAGATGATGAAAAAGGTGAGGATAGAGGAAGCAGGCGACACGGACTTCCTCGTAGGCGAGCAGGTAGACAAGATCGTATTTGAGGAAGAGAACAAGAGGGTGCTGAAACAGAAGGGAAAGCCGTCACAGGCAAAGCCCCTGCTGTTAGGCATCACCAAAGCGTCTCTGTCCACAGAGAGCTTTATATCCGCCGCCTCATTCCAGGAGACCACGCGGGTCCTGACAGAAGCCGCCATCAATGGATTACAGGATGACCTGAGAGGACTGAAAGAAAACATCATCATGGGCAGACTCATCCCCGCAGGCACAGGCACGGAGATGTACAAAGCGACATACGTGGAAACAGAAGCGGATTAAGTTAAGCCGCGGATTTCACAGATTGACACAGATCAATGCAGGGGCGGGTTTTAAACCCGCCCCTTTCTTTTTAATTTAAAAATGAGATAATTAAAAAGATAAAATGTCATTCCGGCTTGTCCGGAATCTGCCTATCAGAAGATTCCCGACGCGCTTTGCTTGCGGGAATGACAGGAACAGAGTTCACCATACACACAGTGTTAATTGTCGTTATCTGTGTAATTCGCTTTGATCTATGGCTGACAAGATGAAATTCATTGCCGATTCAATGCTGGGACGGCTTGCAAGATGGCTGAGGCTGCTTGGGTGCGACACTCTCTATTTTCCCGTTATTGAAGACAGCCTTCTCTTACGGACCGCGAGGGAAGAAAACCGTGTTCTTCTCACCAGAGACACCAGGCTTGTCAAGCGAAGGGGGGTGAAAGAATTTCTCCTTTTGCACGAGAACGATCCCTTTGAACAATTAAAAAAAGTCCTTGCCGCGTTTAACATTCACCCGGTTGAGCAATCCGCTGAGGGCGGAGTTGACCGGCCCGTTATCTACAGCAGATGTTCCCTCTGTAATACTACCCTCGAAGATATCTCCAAAGAACAGGTGAAGCCGCATGTGCCTGAATACGTCTATCAGACTTCTGAGAAGTTTAAACATTGTCCTGAATGCGGGAAGTATTACTGGCGGGGGACTCACCCTGAGAAGCTGAAGAGGAAGCTGTTGGAGATAATTTAAGTATTGAAAGAGACGCATGCATAAGGTGTTGTTGATTTGTTTTTCATATCTGATATACTTGAGGCTAAAAGCAGCACACGGGATTTGAATGGTTAAGGTGAAAATGGGAAAAAGGGCCATAAAGCTTGTTGCGGTAATTTTTCTATTGTGCATTGTGTATTCCTGCTCCTGGTCGCCGTCAGATGAAGAGGCGGTTGAGCTTGTCAAGAATTACTACCTTTTCTACTATGAAGGGAAACAGGCTGACGTCGAGATCTTAATGCGCGGTGGTTATATCAAGGAATGTGAGTGCTACTCCATATTGTTTCAGATAACCCTCCCTGAGCGGGAAAGCTTCAAGAAGACATTTTATTTTTATAAATCCGAATACGGAAAAGTTGAAGTCAGTGAATTTCAGCCCAAGGCCTCATCACGATAACCAAAACTAATCACGCTGGTGACATTTATTGCAGAGCTGCCTCTGATAGCCGCCAAATTCGGCAACGATATTCCTGCCATAGTAGCTGTGCGTTATCTCATTTCCGGTTACGCCGCCGTCACCTTCCTGCGGATGTGAATCGGCAAGGAAAGTAGTCTGAAAATCCCACCTGCCGAGATGCTGAAACGCTGCGGCATGGGCCCTGTGACAAGTCAGGCACATGACATTTGCATTTCCGCCCATGTCAGGCCCCGATGTGCTTGACGGGTCAAGAAGGGTCTTGTCTGTTGTGCCTGATTCAAACGGCACCAACGACAGATAAGCGGTTGCCTTTATGCCGGACACATCTCCGGTTCTTACGTATGAATTATAGTTGGAAATGACAGCGCTGCCCAGTTTTGAGCTGTTGTCTGCAGGGTGTTTGTTGCCGCTACTCAAAAGATCACTGTGACAATTCCCGCACCATTCGGACATGCCGGAGCCGTAGGCCGTGTGATTAGAGTCTGTCTCGGTCCAGTTTTTTGAATTTGCAACAGCAACCGGAGCAGGATAGATAAATGCAACGCCGGCCTGATTGCCGCCGCTATAGCCGGCCCCGCCAAGCAGTCTGAAATTGCCTGCGATCGTCCCGTCAGGCGCTGTTTCTCCATAGGAGCCGGAGATGGAAATTGCGCGGGTGTTGCCGGAATTCCCTGTTGTTGTTCCGTGCGCATTATGACAGCTCGTGCATCCCATTGCGGCTGCGGAATACACGCCTCCCGATGCGGAGGTCATGGCCTGGTCCTCACGCAGGCCGTAATCGGATGCGACAACATTGTGACCGTGGCTGTCTCCATCGCTTTTGTACGGCATATTGTTGACAATGAATGTAAAGGTCTTTTTCAGCCAGTAGAAATCCCCGCCGGGAGTGTATATCGAACCGTCGCCGCTTAACACATTGTACAATTTGCCCTGCCCGGCATGACAGAGCAGGCAGGTGGAGCTTGGGTCTGGACCCCTGAGCATGTACATTCTTGCATTGGCATTCAGGTCTGTGTCATTAATCTGTGCGATCTCAGGATTGTGCTGTATATGACATCCCTCGCAGTAGCCCACTCCGCCTTCGTGAAACGCATAAACAAATCCTGACAGCATAAAAGTGATCAGGGTTGCCGTTATGAAGGCTGATAATATGCTTAGTGCTTTCTTCATTTTTCTTATGACCTCTTGCAAGCACTATATAGAATAAATATCACAAAACAACCGGCTTAACAAGAAGTTTTATATCCGGATATATTATCCGTGCCATTGCCGCTGAAATTTCTTTCTAACATTCTATCGGTATTCGCATCAGTGAACTGAAGAGGCGGCGGCAGGTTTTCAGGATATAAAAAGGCCCGGGGGAGCGACAGAAGGTATTGATAGAAAATGGAGCGAATATTTTATACTACAGGCCTCACAGAATAATTTGTGCCAGCTCCCCGCACCACACGTCATATCCCTTACCGCTCAGATGCACGCCGTCGTCAAGCAAATATTCCTTTACCGGTTTCCCCTGATCATCAATAAAAAGTTTATACAGGTCCAGAAATTCAACACCTGTGTCTTTGGCAAGGGCTTTGATGGAACTGTTTACGCTCCTGATAGATTCATCCGCTATGAAATCTACAAGGACGGGCAGGAGGCTGTGAATAAATGTCCGGGCGTTTGGATAAGCAGAGGACAATTTATTTATTATCTGCCTGTAGGGGCCGAGGAAATCAAAATCCTCCATTGCAACATTGTTGATCCCGGTCATGATGAAAATCAGGTCAGCGTCAGGATGTGTCTCGATTGTCCTCCCTGTCCTTGCAAGCAGTCCTTCTACCGACTCTCCGGCAACGCCGAGGTTTGCAACGTTGTGCCGGGGAAATCTTTTCTGCCAGTCAAAGAATTCTATAAGAGAATGCCCGAGAAAAAGGACGTTCATATCAGAAATAGAAGTGGGCCCCCAGGGCTACGAATTCAATGATATTGTCATGAAACTGCCCGTTGGGGGAATTCCCGTTGTAATACTCCATCATAAACTGCAGTTTGTTCCAGAGGGTCTTCTCACTTTCAAGCTGTACGCCCATGCGCAATGAGGTTTCATTGTGCCAGTTGTTTTCCTGCCTGTTCTTGAAATCAATTCCCGCGACCGGCCTGAACCAGCCGTGTAAATACGCACGGGGGCTTCTGTATTCAAACCCGTATTGCACCGCCCAGCGCTTGAGGTCTTTAGGGTCAGGGCTGAATATATATTCTACGCCCCCGTAAACACGGTACGGTCCTTTAATGTCATACGAAAGTATCGTTTGCACGGCCTCATAACTGAAATTCTCCCTGTCCACATTATTGTGGAGGATAAACTCATCGCCGATATGAGAGCTGTTATGGTAAATACTGAAAAGACCCGACAGGGCGTTACGGCGATAGAAGAATGTGACCCCTCCCCTGTAATCTTCGTTAATAAGGTCCCATGAAGCAGTGTCCAGATCATGGATTATAAAACCGGCGGCCTGAATCGCCACCTGCCACCGTCCGCCGAAAAGCCCGTCATCCGTGTATAAAGGAAGTGTCTCGCCAAAACTCGCCGCAAAGAGATGAGTGAATTCTTTATCATGCAGATAATTTTGATAAGACATGGAGAAATGCGGCCAGCGCGGGTCGGCGATCAACGGGGCGAATAACGTCTCTTTATTATTGGCAGTATGCCTGACAGGCGGCTCCGTTTCCAAAGGTTGCGCGGCAGGCTGAGCTCCGTCCTGTATCATAACCTCTTTAACGCCTTTAATTTTTGATAATGCTGCCGCCACCTTGTCCCTGTCGGCGTTTGTAATATCCTCAGACCTCAAAATAATCGTCCCGTCTCTGACATCAAGGGAGGCAGGGGCCAGGCCGAATTCCCTTTCGAGTACTGCTGAGGCATATCCTTTGATAAAGACGTCGTCAGCGAAAACCGGAGACGCGCTTAATAAAACCAATGCGCAAAAAATGATGACAGCTTGCAGGAAACGACAGTAATTAGTATGCATATCTTTCAGTCCGCCTTTTTACATTAACTTTATAATGAAACTGCACGGCGTTGGCCGGTAAAAAAATTGAAGCCTATTTTAACAAATCCATCAAAAATCTTTCCCCGGGTCAGGCCGCGACCCCGCCCGATATAATGAATGACATGACGTCACCGCTTTCAGCGCATAACGGCGTTACCTGCTCTTTTGATACAATAATAAGGTTCCCCGCAAAGTTGTACGACTGCGGAAGATAGACGGCAACCTTGTCTGTCAAACCCAAATTCTCCAGGCTTTCCCTCGTCATAAAGCCGATGAGCATGATGTTGCTGTGAGGTGAAGGCTGTACCAGCACCGGTTTGTTAAAACTTTTCTTGTCCCCGACAAACGCGTTCGTCAAATCCCTGATGGCCGTGTAGATCATCTTCACGAACGGCAGCCGGGTGAAGGCCTTTTCGAGGGCGCGCACCAGTCTTTTTGTCAGCAGGTTTGAGGAAATAAATCCCACCAAAGTTATCGTTATAACAGTTGCCGCGAAACCGAGCCCCGGTGTCTTGAATTTAAAAATGCTGTCAATCTTCATGAAGACAACATAAATAACATAAAACGTTACTGCCAGCGGGACCAGCACTAAAAGCCCCTCAAGAAAATATCTCGTGATTTTTTTCATATGCGCCCTCCCGGTTCCTTATTCATTTATGTTTGCTTGAAAGTTTCTTCAATGAACCACAGAGTCACGGAGACACGGATATGATCTTCCTCTGTGCCTCTGTGCCTCTGTGTCTCCGTGGTTATTATATTATTTGTCATACTTTACCATAATCTTTTACAATCAATAAGTATGGCAACATTAATTTTAAAAGTGGAGCGTCCCGCATACGGAGGTTTCTTTATCGGCAGGCATGAGGGAAAGGTCGTCATGATAAAAGGCGCCGTCCTGCCGGGAGAAACTGTTGCGGCGGTCATAGAAAATGAAAAGAAGGATTACCTCACTGTGCGTGTCAAAAAAATTATCGGGCCGTCAGAATACAGGATCAAGCCTGCCTGTAAATATTTCGGGAATTGCGGCGGGTGTCATTTGCAGCATGCTCCATACGCCCGGCAGATAGAGTTGAAACAGGAGGTCCTCAGAGACTGTTTAAAGCGGCTGGCAAAGATCGAGAAGGAGCTGTCAGCGCCTATCATTGACGATGCCCCCTGGAATTACAGGCTGCGGGGACAATTTAAAGTATCTCGCGGGGACATCGGTTTCTACAGGGAGAATACAAGAGATGTCGTCGACATAGACAGTTGTCCTTTAATGGATGAAAAGATAAACGGGTTACTCAAAAAAATAAGGCCCGTCCTGAAAGATCTCGACATCAAAGAAATACATATCACCGTTAACGATTTCGCCGTTGCGTTAATAAAACTTCCTGCCCAGATCAAATCTCAACAGGACATAAATAAACTGGCAGGACTTTTCTTAAGCATGGGTTTTCCGGGATTGCTTATAGAGACAGGAGATAATAAAGTGTCCCGGTCCGGCAAGACCTTCATAACCCTGGACCTTGAAGGGCTTAAATACACAATATCTCCTGAGGCATTTTTTCAGAGCCACTGGGGCCTGAACCTGAAGGTCGTTAAATTCATAAAAGACACCCTTCAGCCGTTAAAAGGCAAAAGTATACTGGACCTTTATGCGGGAGCTGGTAATTTCTCAATGCCGCTTGCAGGGGATGCCGGGGTTATTGCAGTCGAGGGGAATCCGCACGCGATAGAGGACGGCAGGAGAAACCAGGAAATCAACAACATAAAGAATTACCGGTTTGTCAATTCCACTGCCGAAGATTTTTATGCGGAGGGGCATTTTGATATCGTGGTCCTTGACCCGCCGAGGACCGGGATTACAAATATTGTCGCTGAAAAAATCCTTTCATTAATGCCTGACAGGATCGTCTACATCTCCTGCAATCCGGCGACCTTTGCGCGGGACCTGAAAAAATTGCAGAATAAATATGATATAGAATTGATCAGGATGATTGACTTTTTTCCGCAGACATTCCATATTGAATCTATTTCATTTCTCAGGTTAAGGTAGAGGCGTAACAATGAAGACAAAGATTTTAGTCATTGAAGACGAAAGAGACATCTCCGAACTTGTTGCGTACAGTCTCGGCAAGGAAGGTTTTGCCGTGTCCGCTTCCGCAAATGGCGAAGATGCCCTGAAAACTGTCCGCAAAGAGAAGTTCGGACTGATCATCCTCGATCTTATGCTGCCCGGCATCCAGGGGATGGAACTCTGCAAAATCCTGAAATCTTCCGTGGAGACGTCTTCGGTCCCGATCATCATGCTGACCGCAAAGAGCGAAGAGCTTGATAAGGTGCTCGGCCTTGAGATGGGTGCGGATGATTACATCACGAAGCCTTTCAGCCCCAGGGAATTAGTTGCCCGCGTCAAGGCGGTACTGAGACGGAGTCATGAAAAAACAGCGGCAGATAAAATAATAAAGGCCGGCGACCTTGAGATCAACACGGACACCTATCAGGTGTCCAGGAGAGGGGACCCGGTCAAACTAAGCGCAACGGAATTTAAACTCCTGCTCTACCTTGTCAAAAGGAAGGGAAAGGTTTTTGACAGGGACATGCTCCTGAACGCCGTATGGAAAGACGAGGCATATGTCGAGCCGAGGACCGTTGACGTCCACATCAGGCGCCTCAGGGAGCAGATAGAAGACGACCCCTCAAACCCGGTGTACATCAGGACGAGAAGGGGCATCGGCTATTACGTGGATGGAGATATATGAAAAGACATATCTTTAGAAGGATATTTTTGCTGTACGCCCTTGTCCTGCTGTTTTCGGTAATCTTTGCTGAACTCTATGTCACAAAGGTTGTGCGCTCCGGTTATATCAATGATCTGAAAGACAGCCTTTTAATTCAGGCAGGGCTTATATCTGAAAATATTTCTTTTGCCACTGAGACCTCACTTGATGATTTTTGCAGGCGGATGAAGGAAAAGACAGGCGCGCGTGTTACTGTCATTGATATCAGCGGAAAAGTCCTCGGTGATTCCGACAATGATTCATCAAAGATGGATAACCATGCCGGCAGGCTGGAAATCCGGCAGGCATTTGCTTCAGACACCGGATGGTCCGTAAGGCACAGCGATACGCTGGAGCATGATTTCCTCTACACCGCAAGAAAGATTATTAAAGAAGGACAGCCTGCGGGTTTTGTCAGGCTCGCCATTCCGCTGAAAGACGTCTATGAATCAGTTAATGCGCTCAGGCTGAAGATCATTTTTGTAGTCATCACGGTATTTTTGCTGTCAGGCATCGCCCTGGCCTGGCAGACATCAAAGATAAGGAGGCTCGTGAACCAGACAACCGAATATGCAGGCGCGATAGCTCACGGTTTCTACAAAAAAAGACTTCACATCGAAGGCGCGGGAGAGTTTACCGAGCTGGCCCACAGCCTCAGTGACATGGCGTCGAAGCTGGAAACAAGCGTCACCCAAAGGGACGAGAAGGCAAACCGCCTGAATGTAATTATTAAAAGCATCCCCGAGGCCCTTTTGCTGATCAATACACGCGGCGTTATCGAGCTCTCAAACAATGCCGCAAGAGAACTTTTCGGGGGACAGAAGCTCGACGGCAAGCCTTTTATCGAGATTGTGAGGAACCCCGGTTTCCTGTCTCTCGTTGATCATGTAAAGCAAAACCGTATTACCGGCTCCTCCGAGCTTATAATTGATTTTCCCGAAGAAAGATATCTGTCCGTCCTCGTGTCGCCGATATCATATACGGTGGGAGAGATAGCGGGTGTCGCGGCCATCTTTCATGACCTGACACGCATAAAGAGGCTTGAGCAGATGAGAAAGGATTTTGTGGCAAACGTCTCGCATGAAATTAAGACCCCGGTAACCGCGATCAAGGGCTTCTCTGAGACGCTTTTGGACGGGGCGCTTTATGACAGGGAAAATGCCGAAAAATTTATCCAGACCATTAAGGCCCAAAGCGAAAGGCTCAACAGGCTCGTGGATGACCTGCTGACCCTTTCAAGAGTGGAACTCGGGGTCATAAAGATGAACAAGACTGAAGTAAATATACCGGAGCTTGTTGATCATGTAATTGAGACTGTTGCAGTACAGGCCGCGGGGAAAAATATTTCCATCAGGAAATCAATCGGGACGGAAAGCAAGATCATCAGCGCGGACAGGGACCGGCTGGAACAGATACTCCTTAACCTTGCCGACAATGCGATAAAGTTTACAGAAAAGGGAGAGATAGAGATCGGCGTCACCCAGGAGGGCGGCAGGAATTATATTTTTGTAAAAGACAGCGGTATCGGCATCCCGAGAAAATATCTCTCAAGGATCGGCGAGCGCTTCTTCCGTGTAGACCCGTCGCGCTCGCGCGAACTCGGCGGCACAGGGCTCGGGCTTGCGATCGTAAAACATCTTGTAAAGGCACACGGCTGGGACATGAAGATAGTGAGTGAAGAAGGCCGGGGCACGACTGTGAAGATTTATGTATGAAGGCATTTATTGCATCCCTTATATTTGTTGTCCTGGCTGAGATGGGTGACAAGACCCAGCTTCTTGCCATGGCCTTTGCCTGCAAATTCAGGTGGCAGACGGTCATGTGGGGCGTGTTTGCGGCGACCGCGGTCAACCATCTTATGGCGGCAGCCGCGGGAAACTACCTTGCGGCTATTGTCCCGATTGAATATATAAAGATCGCGGCCTCAGCGTCTTTCATAATCTTCGGCCTGTGGACCATCAGGGGAGACACTCTGCATGACGAGGACAAGCGCTTCAACTTCAGCCCTTTCTGGACAGTGTCAATCGCCTTTTTTATTGCTGAGATGGGCGATAAGACACAGCTTGCGACTATAGCGCTTGCTATCAAATATAACAATATTTTTAACGTATGGATGGGTACAACAACCGGAATGCTCATCGCGGACGCGATCGGCATAGTCATCGGCATAGTTATGGGCAAGCATATACCCGAAAGGTTTATAAAATGGTTTGCTGCGCTTATCTTTATGGCCTTTGGCGTCTACGGCCTGTATGAAAATCTTCCAAGGGAAATCTGGAGCCTGCCGGTAATTGCGGGAAGTCTCTGCGTTCTCGCTGTATCAATATATCTGATAGCGCGGTCAAATGTGAAAAAGGGCTCTCCCTTCCCTGTCTGTGAAAATAGAAAATAATTGCCCAAAGAACAGTGGATGGGCCTCTTATTTTTACCACTCTCATTTTATGTTCAGTCCGCCGTCCGAACTTCTTCAAAAATTAACATCCCCTTAATATTGCCGTAACATTTTCCTGATATGCTTGGATAGTGGAAAGGAGGAAAGCATGAACACACTTACGATGAACATAAATGAAGTCACTGAGGCATCGTGTCCATACGGCGACATAATTGCTGATGTCTGCAACGCCTCACTATCGTCAATGAAGCTGGGGCTGATAGCAGGTCTCAAATACTGCACCAGCGAAGATTATGACGGATGCCCCATATTCCTGGCCAAGATCATAAGGAAAAGGTGATTGAAATGTGCAAAAGATTTAAAGGGCGTGTTGAAGGGGAGGTGATAAAATTTCTTTAACTAAATTTTAATCCATTTGTAACATTATTGTAACAATCAAAGCATATACTAAATAGCATAAAAAGGAGATAATATGAAAACCATTTTGAAATTAACATTGATCGCGGCATTTGTTTTGTCATCCGCGTATGCGCATGCTGCGGAAACACTCAACGGCGCGGGCGCTACTTTCCCGTTTCCCGTGTATTCGGCATGGGCGTATGAGTACAACAAGATAACCGGCGTTCAGCTTAACTATCAGTCCATCGGCTCAGGCGGAGGGGTAAGGCAGGTTACGGAGCGCACAGTTGATTTCGGCGCGTCGGATGATCCCTCCAGGCCCGAACAGGTCCAGAAGGACGGGTTATTGCAGTTTCCCGCGGTCATCGGCGGCGTTGTGCCGGTAGTAAACCTCGAAAGCGTACAGCCGGGGCAACTGAAGCTCGATCCTGAATCGCTGTGCGGGATATTCCTCGGTGATATCAAATACTGGGATGACGCCAAAGTGAAGAAAATGAATCCTGACGTAAAACTCCCGCATAATGAAATTACGGTTGTCTACCGCTCTGACGGCTCAGGCACAACTGCCATATATACAAATTATCTCAGTGAGACCTGTCCCGCATGGAAAGAAAAGGCCGGCGCAGGCAAGGCCGTGAAATTCCCCGCGGGCATCGGCGGAAAGGGAAATGAAGGAGTCGCCAATTACGTAAAGAGAACAGCCAACTCCATCGGATATGTCGAGTTCGCGTATGCGAAACAGAACAAGCTCAACTTTACACAGCTTAAAAACTCTGCCGGGAATTTTGTCGCGCCCGGCTTTGAGAGCTTTGAGGACGCTGCCGCGTCAGGAGATTTTGACGCGAAGAAGGATTTTTGTCTCTGGCTTACGAACGCGCCGGGCAAAGGCGCATGGCCGATCGCAGGGGCGACCTTCATTCTCCTTGCAAAGGAAAAGACGGATGTAAACAGGAATGTTGTGAAATTTTTTGACTGGGCTTTTAAAAACGGAGATGCAAAGGCGAAAGAGCTCGTGTATGTTCCCCTGCCTGCATCCCTAAAGGACAAGATCAGGGCCTACTGGAAGGCAAAAGGGATTTATTAACAAAGAGCAATCAGCAATCGGCGGTCAGCTTTCAGCAAAAACTGATTGCTGACCGCTGAAAGCTGATCGCTGATTGCTGAACCTAAGGATTGCTATGCCGTTACAATACAAAAAAAATCCCGTTGACTTTATCTTCTCTGCAACTACCGCAGCCGCATCCTTTTCGGTGATCATTTTCATAATCGGGATATTGTACGTGCTTGTCACCGAATCCTCTTTGGCTATAGGAAAATTCGGCATCGTAAATTTCCTTACCTCAACAGACTGGGACCCTGTCAAAGAATCCTTCGGCGCATTGACAAATATTTACGGGACTGTTATCACGACGTTTCTTTCCCTGCTGATCGCAATACCTGTCGCCCTCGGCATCGCGATATTTGTCACGGAAATAGCGCCCAATTTTCTTAAAGGGCCCATTGGCGCGGCCATCGAGCTTCTGGCTGCCATACCGAGCATCATCTACGGCATGTGGGGACTCTTCACCCTCTCGCCGATCATGAGCAAATATGTTGAACCTTTCCTGAAAGAAATTACTGCCGGGGTGCCGTTCGTCAATGTCCTTTTTCAGGGCACTCCGATGGGGATTGATATTTTAACAGCAAGCGTCATCCTGAGCATCATGATAGTCCCTTTCACCGCCAGCATCTCCAGGGACTCTTTTAATCTCACTCCCGCGATAGTGAAAGAATCCGCTTACGCCATCGGCGCGACAAAGTGGGAAGTCATAAAGAATGTCGTCATCCCGTATTCAAAGCTCGGAGTATTCGGCGGAATTGTCCTTTCCCTCGGAAGGGCCATCGGGGAGACCATGGCCGTGGCCTTTGTCCTCGGCAACAACCACAAGATCGCTACATCGCTCCTCGACGCTGCGGCAACCATTACCGTTACGCTCGCCAATGAGTTTGCCGAGGCTGACAAGGACATTTACCTCTCGTCTCTTTTTTACCTTGCGCTTGTGCTCTTTGTAATGAGCTTTATCACCCTTGCAATAGCAAAATTTTTTCTCATTAAGGCGGAGAAGAAATACTCACGATGACAAGAGAGAAGAAAAGAAAGATAGAAGGATTTATCGCAATGGCACTAAGCACTCTTGCCGCGCTCATGGGGCTGTTCTGGCTGGTCTTCATTTTAGGTGATGTGCTTGTGCATGGAATAAAGGCATTGGACCTGAGTTTGTTTTCCAATGATCCTGCCCCGGCAGGCGTTGAAGGAGGCGGACTGAGGAACGCCTTTGTCGGGCAGTTAATGATAACCATATGCGCAACATTGATAGGTGTTCCCGTAGGCGTTCTCGGCGGGACATTCCTTGCGGAGTATGCGCGGGGCAGAAAGCTGTCAAGGGTGATCAGCATACTCTCCGACATTATGGTAAGTGTTCCGTCTATTGTGATCGGGACATTTATTTATGCCGTTTTCGTAAAACCGCTCGGCCATTTCAGCGGGTGGGCAGGCGCAATCGCGCTGGCGATCATAATGGTCCCCGTTGTGCTGAGAACAACCGAGGACATGCTCACCCTCGTGCCGTGGACCCTGAGAGAAGCGGCCTTCGCCCTCGGAGCGCCGTATTATAAAGTGATCATCCAGGTCGTCTACAGGGGGGCGTCCGCGGGCATACTTACCGGGATACTCCTTTCGATTGCCCGTGTCGCGGGTGAGACAGCACCGCTTCTGTTTACGTCATTTAATAATTCGTTTTTCTCTGTTGATATGAACAGGCCCGTCGCTTCGCTCACGGTGACGATCTTCCAGTACGCGATGGGGCCTTATGACAGTTGGCATACACAGGCATGGGCCGCGTCTCTGGTGATAACAATATCTATCCTGACGCTGACGGTCATCGGCAGGCTATTGATCAAAGGGAGGCACTTCAAGGGATGAATGAACTTACAGAGTTTGAAGTAAAAGGACTCAATTTCTATTATTCGGGAAACGTTCACGCCCTGAAAGATATCGGCCTGCCGGTTTATAAAAATCAAGTCACCGCGCTCATCGGGCCGTCCGGCTGCGGGAAGACCACGCTCCTCAGATGCTTTAACCGAATGCATGACCTGTATCCGGGGAATAAATACGCAGGGGAGATCCTGTTTAAGGGCAATAATATTTTATCGGAAGATGTTGACCTGATCGATCTCAGGAGCCGCATCGGGATGGTGTTTCAGAAACCCACCCCTTTTCCCATGAGCATTTTCGACAATATCGCTTACGGGCTGAGGCTGAAAGGCATAAAGAAAATATCAGACCTTTCGGAAAGGGTGGAGCGGGCGCTTAATCACGCGGCGCTCTGGGATGAAGTTAAAGACAAGCTCCATGCAAACGCTTATGAACTGTCCGGCGGGCAGCAGCAGAGACTTGTTATTGCGCGCGCGCTCGCAGTGGAACCGGAGGTCCTGCTCTTTGATGAGCCGACATCCGCCCTCGACCCGATATCCACGGCAAAGATTGAAGACCTTATCTCAAATCTGGAGAAAGAGGTCACGATCATTATTGTCACACACAACATGCAGCAGGCCGCGAGGATCTCCGACTGGACGGGCTTTATGATGTTAGGTGATTTGATAGAATTTGATCGAACTGATAGAATTTTTACTAACCCTTCACAAAAACTCACTGAAGAATATATAACCGGGAGGTTCGGATAATGACTGTAAGAAGCGAGGAACTGATTCACCTCAAGGAGATGCTGCTGAAGATGGCGGCGCTTGTCGAATCCGCAATACAAAACTCCGTGCAATCACTTGTTGAGAGGGATTCGGACCTGGCCGGCCGTGTCATAGAAGGCGATAAGGCCATAAATACATTTGATGTCAAGATAGACGAAGAATGCGTAAGGCTGCTTGCCCTGAAACAGCCTATGGGCAAGGACCTGCGGTTCATCACGACCGCAATGAAGATCACTTCTGATCTCGAAAGGATCGGAGACAACGCGGTAAATATCGCCGAGAGGGCGCTTGAATTAAACGAAGAGCCCCTCCTGAAACCCTATATAGATATCCCCAGGATGAGCAGGATAGCGCAGGGCATGGTGCGTGATACGATCAATGCCTTTATCAATGAGGAGCTGCGCCTCGCAAGGGACGTGATCATCCGGGATGATGAAGTCGACGACCTCAACGAGATGGTCTGGAAGGAGCTGATGTTCATCATGACCCAGGACCCTTATACGGTGTCCAGGGCGGTGAAAATAAGTTATGTCTCAAAATATCTGGAGAGGATCGCCGACCACGCGACCAACATCGCGGAGATGGTCATCTACCTGGTTGAGGGGAAAATCATCCGGCATATGCTGCCGGGCCAGATTTAGCCGGCTTCATCATTCGCATGTTTTTTTATCCTGCCGGAACAGTTTCCTTTTTTCCGTATCTCATGTCAGGTTCAGGCTCTGCTCCGAGGGCGTCGAGCACGCGGTTTGAGAAATTGAAGTAGCTGATCAGATGGACTGCGTCGAGAATGGCCTCGTCTGAAAAGCCTTTTGAGCGAAGGGAGTCGATGTCACCATTACTCATCCCCTTTATATTCAGTGTCAGCTTGGCCGCGTAATCGAGGAGTGTCTTTGTTGCCGGGTCAAAATCGACCTGCGTATAGTCTTCCTGTATTCTGATTACTTTTTCCTGGTCGTGGACCTCATCAAGGAGGTCCTGCTCGTGGCTTTCCATTCAATAATAACAGCCGTTGAGCTTTGAGACCACGGTTGCGATAAGCACGCGCTGCAGCCTGCTCAATCCTCCGGGCTTGTCCATCAGGTGACGGTAAAACTTCCGCCCTATTGCTATGGCCTCAGCGTTGAGGCTCTGAATCTTTACAAGATTGATCACATGTCCGAATTTCGCGCGGGTCTGCTCGTAGATCTCAGCCAATAACCCGTCGGCCTCGTTGTCAGGAACTGTTTTGATCCAACTCATATTTACCTCCCCTAATATTTGATTTATAAAGTGTATATCGGCAAAAGCGAGTGTTTTCTTGAACCATAGAGCAATAGTGCGAATGTATTTGATAGTCAGTTGACTTTTGCACTTCTTATAAGGCGCGAATACGTATTGCAATCCACACCAGCAATCTTTTAGGATTACACCTATGGATGAACAAACTCTCCGCGTGCTTGAATTCGACAAGGTCCTTGAAATGGCCGCGGCCTTTGCCGTCACGGTCCCGGGGAGGGTTGTGGTCCGGAAAATCAGCCCACTCAAAAAGGCCGAAGATATAAGGCGGCAGATCGACCTTGTTTCAGAGTGCCGGAGATTTCTGTCCGAGGGACGGGCCATGGGCATAGAGCATTTTGATGACCTGTCCCCGCTGTTTCAGAGGGTCAGGCCCGCGGATGCCATGCTTGAGCCTGTGGAGATAAGGGCCTTTCTTCCCCTTCTCTATTCCTCATTCAATCTTAAGATACTGAGCGAAGACCCCTCATGTCCCGGCCTGGGCGAGATAGTTTCTCTTCTTGCCACTCACCCGCATATCAGGAAGGCGATAGAAGGCGCGATCGACCTTGAAGGGAAGATACGCGATAGCGCATCGCCGGAACTCTCTCATATAAGAAAAGGGCTCAAGTCCTGCGAGATCAAGATCAAAAACACACTTGAGGGTATTCTGAAGCAGAAGGAAATGGAAACTTATCTGCAGGATTTTTATGTGACCGAGAGGAACAAGAGATGGGTCATCCCTGTGAAACGTGATTTCAAAAGCAATGTCCCGGGGGTTGTGCACGACATTTCAAACACAGGCGAGACGGTCTTTGTGGAGCCGTACCCTGTCCAGCAGCTTGGCAATGAGCTTGAATCTCTAAGGGCCGAGGAGAAGCTTGAGGAGTACAGGATCCTCAGGAGCCTTGCGTCTCTTATAAGAGCACACCTTCATGAAATTGAAAGCGACTATCGCATTGTCGCGCAGGTTGACTCCCTTCAGGCCATGGCGGTATTTTCAGGGCAGATGGACATGTCCCCGCCAGAAATAAATGAGAAGGGTTATATGAATATCATCAGGGGACAGCACCCTCTTCTGTGGAAGAGATTGAAAAAGGAAAACCGCGAAGGCGCCCTTGTGCCGCTTGATATTGACCTGGGCAGAGGGCATTCATGCATGGTCATTACCGGCTCGAACGCGGGCGGCAAGACAGTGTCCCTCAAGACCATCGGTGTGCTGAACCTCATGGCGCTTTCAGGGATGCACATTCCCGCAGGCTCGGGCACAACAGTGCCTTTACTGAATAATGTCCTTGCAGACATCGGCGATGAACAATCCATCGAGCAGAACCTCTCTACATTCTCCGCGCACATCAAACGCATCTCGGAGATCATCAGGCAAAGCAGCGCCCGGACGCTGATCGTCATTGATGAGCTCGGAACAGGCACAGACCCTGAGCAGGGAGGGGCCCTGTCATGCGCGGTTTTAAGAAAAATGAAACAGCTCGGCGCGCTCATTCTTGTGTCCACGCATCTTGGGATGCTAAAGGCCTTTGCCCATTCCGAACCGGGGATGATAAACAGCGCGATGGAGATGGAGGAAGTTACCGTCAACGGAGTTTCAACCTACAGACCTACTTATAAACTTATCATCGGCGAGCCCGGCACTTCACACGCCTTTGAGATTGCGGAATCGCTTGGACTCAATGCGGACGTCATCAGTGAGGCGAGGGACTTTGTAAAGGATGAAGGCGGGCGGATCGAGCCGCTTATCACGGAGCTGAAACACAAGACAAGAGAACTCGATAACAGGCTGAAAGAGACTGAGGGACTGAAGCAGGAGGCTGAGCGTCTGCGGTCCAATCTGAAAGAAGAGATTACGCGGCTCAAGGCAGCGGAAAAAGAGACGATGGCAAAGGCCCTTAGTGAATCTGAAGAAGTTATCAGGCAGGCAAAAAAAGAGGCGCGGGACATTATCGACATCCTGAAACGGGCAAGCCTCTCAGAGGCCAGAGAGCTCGCAAAGGGACTCGATAAAAAGCTTGAGGAAGTTATAACCATCCGGAAACAGTTTGCACCCGAAAAGATTAATCTTCTGAAGGAAGTGAAGGAAGGACAGCGCGCATTCGTGATCACTCTTAAAAAACATGGCATCATTCAATCAGTAAATGAAAAGACACAGAAATGCCGCGTGCTGATCGAGGGAAAAGAGTTTACGGTTTCGATGAAGGACCTCTCATCGCCGGTTACGGATATAGCAGAGAAACAATCGCCTGCCCGTAAGGGCGAACGGCCGTTCGCCCCTGCGGAGACCGGCGATGCTAATATTCCGCATGAAATAAAAGTCATCGGCCAGCGCGTGGACCCCGCGCTTTCACTCATCGAGCGTTTTCTCAATGATGCTTCAATGGCGGGAATGACGCAGGTGAAAATTATTCACGGGATCGGCACAGGCATCCTCGCCCGCGCGATACGTGATTATCTCAAAGACCATCCGCTTGTCGAGAGTTTCAGGAAAGGAAATGAAGACGAAGGCGGCGAGGCCGTGACTGTTGTGGTGCTGTAAGAAAGGGGAGAGGCGCGCATTCGGCTTTGAAATTTTTATTTTTTTCTTGAAAATAAGGACCTGGCTTGTATATGATAACGTATAGGCACAGAATTAAAAGCAAATGTCCCTCCTGAAAAAAGATAGTATAATTTAAGAAGATATAAAAGAAGCCGTTAAGAGAAGAGATAGTTTATCTGGAATAGAGATGATAACAAGATTATCAGACATAAATTGTTCCCGCTTTGATGTTAATTTATTTACCGATCTAAAATACTTCAATGTTGATAAGTTCTTAAAAGATAATCCTCTGCGCAAGGAAGGGACAAAGAAGAATTTTGTAGAAGGAAAATTGAGATTCGGAAAAGTAATAGTTTTGGAAAAGGCAGACTACCATATTCATCTTGGTGTTAATATTTTGCCGACTAAATCTTCTAAGAAAGTAATAATTGACCTGGAATTTTGTTTAAATAAAGTTCATGGTAAATCAAAAACAGGAAAAATAAAAAAGCTTACTAAGGGATCTTATTTCGAATCTCTTGAGGGCTTTGTTCAATGGCTAAGGTCGTATTTCACTGAATCATTAAAAGTTGAAAGTAAAAGCTTCATAATATTTAATTTTAAGAAAGACAAATATAAGCCTTTACTTGAGCTACCATTTAAGATAACTGTTCCAACAATAGAAGAAGTAGAATTAGGAGATGTCAGTATAAGCGGGGTATTTTTAGATTTTAAAAATGCGAAGTTCGGCGTTGACAATGTTATCATTAGTCTTCATAAAGAAGGGCTTGTTGTAACTATTGTGAATTCCGTTAAACCTTTTGATGAACATTATTTTGCTAATACATTAGAATCCAGCTCCAAGTTTGTTAAAATATTCATTAGAGAGTCAGAAAACAATGGAACTATTTAAGGTCATTGAAGATATACGCTGCAAGAAAGATCCCCTGTGTGATAAGACGGCTGATTTCATAGAAGAATATTCTAAAGTAGAGTTTCAAAAAAGAAAGATTGAACGAACATTGGAAGAAGCTAATACTACCTTAATATTAAAAGACCGTGAAATTGAATCGTTGAGAAAAATATTTTACGATAAATTTAATACGGAATTTAAAGAGGCCATCCAAGAAATCGCAAAGGAACAGGAAATAAAAAGATTACGACAGCAAGTCAACGAATTGTTGGAATTTAAAAAGAGCTATGAACCGATCCTTAAAGACATTGAAAGAGAATTCCAAATTGCAAAAGAGATTCAAAGTGAAATAGAGGGATTAGAAACTAAAAAAGAACAAGTCGCAGATATTCAATCGTTTATTAAGAAACATTTCCAAATATCCGAAGAAGATTATGAGCAGATAGCTGATTGGTAAATGCCAGCCACTTCAATAACATATTCATCAGCAGTTTCAAAGAGTCTCAAAGTTGAGAGTATATATCTTGACACAAGTTTTATTTATGATGTACTTATAAGCATATCTACTCCCCATTTTTCGAAACCACAAATTAAACCAACTAAAATCTTTTATGATTATTTATCTAATAATAATATAGAAATGTGGACATCTTATCTCGCTGTTCAAGAACTTATGTTCAAGCAATTTAATATAGAACTACTTAAAGAGATTCGTAATTTTGAAAAAGGAAATGGGTTGCCGCCAAATAGTTTGAATTATAATCTCTTTAAACGAAATCACAAAAAAGATTTCCAAAATATTTATAAAAAACACAAGCAAATATTTGAAAATACTTTTAGGGCTGTAATTAGTCTTAAGATAAAAATAAAAATTCCAAAAGATTATCCTATCGTCCATTCATCATCAAAAGGTGAAAGGATTGTCAGATATGCGAAATGTCTCTTAGATAAGTATTTTTTGGAAGTTGCTGATGCTTTTCATAGAGACTGTCTCACTAACTGTGTAAGTTCAATTTTCACTGTATCCTATCCTCAAACAATATAGCGATTTGAGAATAGACTTGAGACCATCCTCTGAGAGGCATGGTCCATTTTTTATCGAGTTCCAGTGCTGCCATATATAG
>JACRMS010000035.1 GCA_016214845.1 Nitrospirota bacterium
ATGGTATGGCGGCACAGAATACTTTTCAACAATGCAGGGGGCCTATGACTGGGCAGAGGATGGGGATGAGGTGCAGTGTCAGTATGAGATAATATACGGCGATGTGTACATAGATGACCTGTCGAACAAGACAGTAACTTTCAAAGGTGGATATGATTGCACCTATTCCACAACGACAGGGGTGACGACAATATACGGAAATATGCATATCAGCAAGGGTAAACTGATAATCAACGGCGGGAAGCTGAAGGTGCAGTAGGATTAAGGAAAAGAGGACCAAATGAAAAAGTTAATGCCGTTATTATTAATAGCATTTACTGCAATTTTATTTGCCGGCTGCGGGGGTTATGCAACAGGAGGCGGCATTGATTACGATATAGATAATGATAAGATCACTAATACAAGCGATAACTGCCCTCATGTTGCCAATCCTAATCAGACAGATATTGATGTCGACGGCATTGGAGACGCATGTGATGATGAGATCGTACCTGTTGTCACGGAGACCGTAAGGGTTTCAGGAACGGTCCTTGATATTAACGGCGCTCCCATTGAAGGGGCCGAGGTAACAATTACGAGTGACCCCGTAACAGTAATAACCGATGCAAACGGCAACTTTACAGCAACTGTGGATGTCGGAAGTCATAAAATAGTAATCAGGAATAATTCAGTAGAAATCTATAGTGGAGAATTTACTGCTTATGACAATGACCCTCTAACTCTAAATGATATAACAACCTCGTACCATCCGTTTATTAATACTGGGCCTGTAGCCAATGCCGGACCTGACCGGATTGATGTTGCAACTGGGTCTGTTGTAACACTTGATGGAAGCGGCAGTAGTGATGCAGATGGCGACAGTCTTACTTATAATTGGTCATTCACATCATTCCCCGACGGAGACACCCCGGTCCTATCTAACCATACACAAGTAACCGCTTCCTTTACGGCAAATCAGGTCGGCTCTTATGTTCTAAGTCTTGTGGTAAATGATGGACAAGCTGACAGTCTCGCTGATACAGTCACAATTACAACTAAGGAGCCAGTAATTGCACTCTCAGCCCCTGACAATGTAACGGCAACTGCCGGAGCAGGAACTATTGAGATATCATGGGATGCGGTGGCCGGGGCCACATTTTATAGAATTTACTGGTCAAATACTTCCGGCGATGGAACAAATGGACAGGCAATCTCTGTTGCAGATGAAACATATATTCACGAGAAGCTCATATATGGCGAAGATTATTATTATGTTGTGAAAGCTCAAAATGAAACGGAAGCGAGTAATATCTCTGAGGAGGCGACAAGTACGCCTGCACGGAAAGAAATATCAGGCATTGTATTTCCGGATGCAAACCTGGCGGCATGTGTTTCGCAGCAAGCTGCAGGACTGACCTATGTTGACGAACTGACATCACTTATCTGCAGCAGAAAGGGAATAACCGATCTGACAGGTATTAGTTGGTTAACAAGTCTCGATTTGATCAATTTAAATAAAAATAATATAGTTGATGTAAGTGAACTGGCAGGTCTGTCCAAGCTTCAAACTCTTTTGATTAATTTTAACAAGGTAACAGATGTAAGTAAGTTGGCGCGTCTTGCCAATCTTCAGAAGCTGGATTTAAGTTACAACACTATAACCACAGGTGTCGCAGACCTGGTAACATTAGTTAACGCAACTACCATTGATCTCGGAAATAATCCGACTATACCTTGCAGCGATATCATAACACTCGAAACAGAACTGGGACCTTTAGTTGTAATACATGATAATACGTGTTGAAGCGGGGTCTTAGAGGGTTGAACAGTGACATATCATGTGCACCAGCAAGGCAGCGTAATACTAATTACCTTCTGTACACAATATATACAAACTGGATATATACTATACACTAATTGGGCTGTACGCTATACGTAACTATTTTAATAATTAAGCATTTTTATTTTGTCCAACCAGGTATTGTTTTTGCATCTATAGTAACAGCTCATCAGAACGCTGATAAATCTTAAGAAAATCTTTTTTCTAAACTGCTAAGGAGTCTCAGCAAAACGTTATGTAGAAAGGAGGCTGTTATAGCATGAAAAATCCAGGCAACCCTTTTGTATGCGGTATTTCTATCATTTTTTTAGCTATGTTTTTTACTCCCGCTGCTTCATTCGCGGGCCTTATCGAAGACCTTAAGTTCGCAGCATTTGAAGGTCAGACCGAAGTGGTAAAGACTTTAATTGCCAAAGGGGCTGATGTAAACGCAAAAGATGCTGATGGAGAACTCGCGTTGATGGCGGCTGCGCTCATTGGACACACTGAGGTGGTTAATATATTGATTGCCGGCGGCGCTGATGTTAATGCTAAGGACAAGAACGGGGAAACAGCGCTCATGGCCGCGGCCTTTTCAGGGAAGACCGATGTAGTAAATATCCTGCTCGCTAACGGCGCTGATGTCAATGCGGCGGACTTTAAAAAAGAAACAGCGTTGATGGAGGCCTCCCTTGGGGGTCATTCCAAAATCGTCAATATCTTCCTTGCCAAAGGCGCTGACGTTAATGCAAGAGACATTAAGAACGAAACAGCGTTGATGGCTGCGGCATTTGCGGGGCACTCAGGGGTTGTGAATGCCCTGGTTTCAAGAAGAGCTGACGTAAATGCAAAAAACTGTATGGGAAAAACAGCGATATTTTATGCATCATTTAAAGGCCACCACGATGTGTTGAAAACCTTGCTTGCCCACGGCGCTGATGTAAACGCCGCCGATAAGTTCGGAGAAACAGCTCTTATGATCTCAGCATTTTCGGGGCGGTCCGAGATTGTAAAGACCTTGCTGGCTAACGGCGCTAATGTAAATGCTATGGATACAGAGGGAAGAACGGCTTTAAACTATGTTTCAAGAAAAAATGAGGACATAGAAATATATAATTTATTGGCCGATAAATCCAACGCCAATAAAAATAATGCTCACGTAGAAAAAATTCTAATGTATGCTTTACAGGCTTGCGAACATATATAACTATGGATGCAAGAAATTGTCATTAAGCATTTTACCGGTCAGGCGGTCCGGTTACAAACGGAAAGGATTTGACTATTGACCGTGAAGCAATTAGCGCTGACAATCCTGCTGTTATCAACAGCAACTTTTATAAGTAATAAATTATTTGCACAAGTCAGAGTTGAATTTACGCCGGCCATTGAGGCAATAAAAGAAAACATTGATCCCCCCTATACCGGCAGGGGATGGCATAAAATACATAAGAGACCCGTAGAGAAGTTATTAGCAACCGAGCCATATCGAAAAACCAATGCCTGTCCTAAATGCCACCAAAAGAATAACTATAGAATTAATGACCCGCATACCCAGTTGACTGAAAATGGAGATATTATCAGAGAAAAATGTCTTTATTGTCATTTGGAAAAGCCCGACGAAAAAAGCGCGACCTTTACAGTCCTCCGGCCGGAGATTAAATTCAACAGGAACCTTGAAGTATTATGCCTCGGATGTCATGGCATACTATACAAGCTTGCGCACCCTGTTAATGCAAATCATTTAAGGACCCCCTCCCCTGTGATGTTATCAATGATGAAAACGTCAGAAGCACAGTTTGACATAATACTTCCGCTTGATTTTGACGGGAAGATCATGTGTGCCACATGTCATAACCCGCATGAAAAAGGCGTGCTCCCAATCGAAAAAGCTTCGGCGAAGGGGGCCAGTGAGTCATTCAGGGTCCGGCTGATCGGACAATCCGGCAGAGTTGATGTGGCAGGGGCCAACACAAAATCACATGTCCAAAAGCCCACCGATAAAATATGTTTGACCTGCCATAAAGATAAATCGGTCGTAGAAGGGGAAATTACCGGGAGCTTGAACAATTAAATAAGGTCCTTCATTCCGGGAATATCCTCATTTTAGCAAGTCAACAATATCTTCAAAATTATCCATTGCGGAATCAAGCAGCCGCACAGAAAATCTCCTGTTGTGAAATCCTCCCCCGTATTCAACAATATTAATGCCCTCATGCCCTTCCTTTAACATCGCTGCGGCCTTTCCAATTGTTTCTTCAGATACTTTCCCTTTTGCCTTCCTTATGGCATCCTGCGCCTTTTTTTCCAATGTCTTTGCATGCCCTAATTCTTGTTTAGTCCCATTCTTCCATTCTTCAACCATGGCCTCCTGTTTTTTTGTATGGCAAGCGCCGCATGCCCTGGCAGAACCATAAATAACTTTTTCCCCTTTTTGTGTTTTCTCATCTATATGGCAGCCGATACAATTGGTCTTTACGTCATACATAAGGCCCGGCATTTTGATCATGTCCCTTTGTGTAGACTCAAGCAAAAGTATTTTTTGGTACTTATGATGGTCCGGATGACAGACAAAACAGCTTTCAATAACAGGGTCAGTGAATTCGATCTCCTCATGCCGGACAGGCTCATGGCAGTCAAAACATTTGGCATACTGCCCTGCTGCATGCGTTCCTGTCGCATGGCCCCCGGACACCAATTTCTTCTCTCCTGCCGCTGTCTCCAGCTTAAATGAATTGTTGTGGCAGGCAAGACATTTTTGTTTACGCACCTCGCCATTCCCCCTGACAATTTCGTAGTGACAACTCTGACATGGGACTTTTGCTTTTTCAAGGCTCTCGTGAGTAATGCTGTTCTCGTCAAGTCTTGCCGCCGGCCATGTGACTTCCGTATGACCGCTGCTGCTTCTTTGAATTGGTCCTGAAGGGATGACGTGGCAGAGTGAGCACCTGGCCAGGCCTTTATTGAAATTCTTATTTATAAAATGACAGAGAAAACATATTTCCCCGGAGACTTCAAAATGTTTTTCTGCTGTAACATTCCGGTGGCATATGTCACAATGCAGGGGCTGCCCTTCAATTGTCTTATCTATGTGTGTTATATGAACGAAAGAAATCTTTTCTTTAAACTTGGCCTTCTTAAAAACAAGATGGCATCCGGAGGCCGAGCAGCTAAGATCGTTGATCTTAGCAGGCGATCTCACCTCCGGCCCCGCTAAAGAAAGGTATGAAAGGATTTGCCCTAAACCTCTAAAATTACCATTAGCAGTGTGCTTCCCGTCCGGTATGTAGTGACACTCAACACATGCAACTTTTTTTTCACCATGTATTGAGTTCTTCCATGAATCATAGTACTTCTTCATCATATGACAGGAACCGCAAAACGCAGGATTGTTAGTGTAATGTACTGCGCTGAATATTCCGGAAACAGAGAGGATTATGATCACAGCAAAAATCAGGAGGGGTATCTTATATTTTTTCATTACAAACACACCGAAGCAGTTTGCGGTTCTACTTATGAATTTCTCAGCAAGCCGTTTTTGTCTTTCCTGCTTCAGAAATATATTTTTTTATCTCCTCCTCTTCAAATTTCATAAACTGCTTTGTGACATGCGCCATTTCCCTGTAAAAAGACAACTCTGCTTGTGAAACAACCTTGTCGCAAAAAGCCGGGACCCATTTTAACAGATGAGCATCCATGAATTTATTTTCGATCTGAAGACAATAATCCACTTTATCAATATCATTCTCTTTCCGGGCCTGCGCTTCCCCGGCTGTAACGCGCTGCATGAGCTCCAATTCCACGCTGATATGGTCGGGCATCCCTGTGAAATCCGGAGCGTATTCAAGCCCGGTCGCCTCAATGAATTTTTTTACCTCAACAGTTGCTTTGCCCCAGAGACTGCCCCAGTCTCCGTCCCCTCTTTCGTGATGGACAGACTCATGCGGGGAGATATGTTTGCCGGGACCGATGAACAGTCTCGTATACTCCACGGCATGCTCCTCAAGCAACTCATCTTCAGGCCTGTGTAAAAAATCACTTTCCAGATTTACCCCCAAGAGAGAAAGCAGGGCGGGGTCTTTGATTTTTATCAGGAGGGTCTTTGTAATTTCGGAACGGTAAATAAGCGCAAGGAACCCGTAAATGCTGCTCCGCTGTTTTGCTGTTTCGATCATTTCATCCTGCACTTGAGCTTACTCCTTATTGACGTCAAATTTACTGCTATCGAGACATTCATAAAACCTTCCCCGTCCCCTTCATCCCCTCCCGTCAAGGGAGGGGAAACGGTCGCAGGTGTCTAAGCCTTCACAACTGTCACAACGGTATCCATGCAGCGCAGTTGGCCGCTTATCGGATCTGAAGAGTTCGGGATTATCCTGTTCGGATTCACGCCGTATTTATCCCAGTGCTTTCTCGTGAGATCCGGATCGTCATCCACTGCCTCAGGCGACTTTTTGCCTGATCCGTATCTCCCGCTTTCCTCGCGTCCTACGTGGAAGGAGACGGCTATGACGCCGGGAATTATCTTTTCATTAACACTCGCTGTGGTTATGATCTCACCTACACTTGATTTGATCTTGATCTTGTCTCCGTCTTTAATCCCGCGGGCGGATGCGGTCTGAGAATTGATCCATCCGGGGTTGTCATAGTAAAGCTCGCTCAGCCACTTGCGGTGAGAGCTTCTCGAAAGGATCTGGACAGCGACTTTATATGTCGTAAGGATAAGCTCATCGGACTTCATCTTCTCATGCTCTGGTATCGGTATCCATGTCGGAAGAGGACCGAAACCCTTCTCCTTCATGATAGCTGAGTATAGCTCAAAGTAACCTGTCTTATTGAGTTTGTCGGGTTCAAATCCTCTGTAGACCTTGTCTCCTATCTTTTGTCCGGCGTATTTTTTATAGGCGCCCTCAGTGCTTGCATATTTTTCACCTGTCTTGCCTTTCCAGTATACACCCGTCGACTCATCAAGAACAGCGCCGTCTGTTTTGACTTCTTCCTT
Organism: Nitrospirota bacterium; assembly: GCA_016214845.1. Lineage (NCBI taxonomy): Bacteria > Pseudomonadati > Nitrospirota > Nitrospirota bacterium. Next base: position 6,798 of record JACRMS010000035.1, read on the forward strand.
ATAACTGTAATAATGAGGCTTCTCATTCGGGTCATGCCAAACGCCGTGCTTCTTCATGTATTCAAAGCCGCCGGCCGCTTTTACAACGGGGGTCATCTCGCATGACTTGCTCACGAACTCCTCTTTGGAAGCACCTACGCCCAGGGGCATGCCCATCTTCTCAGCAAGCTGAATGACGACATCTCCAAAATCCTTGGCCTCGCCAAGTGGTTTGATCAGGGCCTGGCGGATATAATACTCCGGCACCTGAGTGGGGCAGACCTGGTCTTCCCAGTCCCACCTTTCAAGATACGTAGCGTCAGGAAGAATTATGTCAGCGAGTTTGCTCGATTCGTCATAGACGATGGTTGATACAACTGAAAACGGGATCAGCTTTTCATCTTTCAGTATCTCCGCGTTTTCATTTGACTCGCCGTTGATATAAACCGGGTTGTAGCAGTACCACATGTAAACGTCAGGTCTTCCTCCGCTTCCGTCCTTTATCATCTTTAAAGACTGGTGAGATACGTGGTGAGTGGGCAGGGCCGTACCCTTGCCGTCAACTATCTCAAGTCTCTTTGCCTTTGGTTTGTCTTTGGGCCCTTCGGGATATTCCCATTCTGGTTCAACACCTCTGCACCTTCCGCCGGGGTTGTCGATGTTCCCGGTTATGGCAGCCAGCATCTGTATGGCGCGCTCGTTTTCGCAGCCGTTGAAATGGGCGTGCGCCCCTCTGCTGCTGATGACTACAGCAGGTTTGGCCTTTGCGAATTCAACCGCCAGAGACTCGATCTTCGCGGCGCTTACACCGCTTAACTTCTCCGCCCAGGCCGGAGTATATTGCGAGAGGTGAGCTTTCAATGCTGAAATTTTTTCATCTGCAGAAGCGTTAACATTCTCCGTGGCCCTGATGAATTTAAAGAAATCCTTGTCATAAAGGTCCTTCTGCATTATCACACTGCACATTGCAAGGGCCACTGCTCCGTCGGTACCCGGTTTGATCGGGACCCATTCGGACGACTTTGCAGCCGTGTTTGAATACCGCACATCAAAGGTCACGCTCTTGAGGCCTTTTTCGACCCTTGCCCGTATCAATCTGTTTGAAAGAGGGACATGGTTTGAATGCGCCTCTTGCACATTGCTCCCGAAGTTAAGGACGAATTTGGTGTTGTCAAAGTCCCAGTTGTCATAGTGCCTCCCCCAGGTAAGCTCCTGCGCCGCCCATTTGGCGCTATTGCTGGTGGATTCGTGGTTCCCTATGGTTTCCGTGCCGTATGTTTCCAGAAATACGTCCCTGATCAGCGCGGCGGAGCTGGCCTTCATTAAGCCATAGCTGAACATGAATTTTTCAGGATGTCCGTCATCGCGGAGCTTCTTCAATTTCCCGGATATCTCCGTTAGGGCCTCGTCCCATGTTATCCTCTTCCACTTGCCTTCACCGCGCTGCCCCGCGCGTTTCAGTGGATACAGGATCCTGTCAGGAAAATAGACGTCATTCGGCCCTGACTGTCCTTTAGCGCACATCTTGCCCTCGGTCCTGATGGAGTCCTGGTTTGATTCCATTTTTACCACCCTGTCATCCTCCACATAGCCCATGGCCGCGCACCTGGTCTCGCAGGACCAGCAGGCGGTGGGGATGGCTTTCCTCTCAGCACCTGTCTTGAAGTCGAAATCCTTGCCTCCTTTTTGCAACTCTATACTTCCGGCCAGAGCAGGTGACATAATACCTTCTCCAGCAGTCAGGAGTGCGCTGCTGGCAAGACCAAACTTTATAAAGTTACGGCGTGTTAAATTTGCCATCTAATTTCTCCTTTTTTTAATAATATTAACTATCAATTGAGAATTTCATAGTTGCTGTTTTCTGCCTTTCCTTCCTACTTCTTGCTTGTTTTTTTATTACTATTCAAACTCATTCTTGAATTCCGCGAATTTTGTCTCTTTCGTAATCTTGTAATGGGCCAGCACCCCGTCGGGATCAATATAAAATATGTGAGGCATTGTTTTATCACCCGGCAGGAGGGTTGACTTGTCCCTGTGTTCCAGCAAGTTGAATTCCTTTGCAAGTTTTGATACCTCGCTTTCAGGGTCGTTCAGATCGCCGAATATCCTGGCCCTGCCCTGGCACGTGTTGACACATGACGGCGCAAGTCCCTGGTCCACGCGATGTTTGCAGAAAGTACATTTACCGACACCGAAATCTTTTTCCCTGTCAGGCCTGGTCAGCTTTACATTGGGGTCGGGGGAGCGCACTCCATAAGGGCATGCATCCACACACTTGTAGCAGCCTATGCAAAGTGATGGATCAATCAATATCATCCCGTCCGGCCGTTTATATGTGGCCCCGGTCCTGTATTTTTCTTTCCCCATCTTGAGCCTTTCACCGCTCTTTGATTCAGGACAGGCCTCAACGCAAGGCGGCACCTGCCACTCCTTTGACGGGTCCCCGGCGCAATGGTTGCACAAACGCGACATGAAATATTTTTTGGGTTCAGGATATTTGCCGAACTCTATGTTTTTGACAACGGTGTTAAACCTTCCCAGCGCAACTCCATATTCCGACTTGTCTGCAATAGAGCAGCCTCTGCAGCCGATGCATCTCCTGAGGTCCACGACCATGGCCCAGCGGGGGACTGCGGATTTTTCACCCTCTGCGGCCTTTGCCTTTTCTCCGGACAAAATACTTGTCGCGGCAGCGGCGGCAGCCATGACGCCGCCGGTCTTGATCAGATCACGACGGGATATTGGATCTTTTTTATTCATAATTACCTCCTCTTTATTGATTGCATTTTCATATGTAAGCGAGTAATGTCTGTTTCATCCGTTTGTCATTCCCGTGCCTAAAGCACCTGCTGTTGGCAGTCTGTTGAGCGGGAATCCAGAGTCTATTTTTCTTTCTCCTCTTTCTCATCATCTTCGCTCAGTGAATCTACGGCATCCTCAAAGTTGCCGATCGCCACATCAAGAAGCATGACGGAGTACTTTTTGTTATGCACACCGCCTCCATACTCAACAATGCTTAAATACTCCTGCCCCTGTTTTACCAGTGCGACCGCTTTGTCTATTTTTCCCTTCGGCGCCTTGTCCTTTGCAGCTTCAATGGCCTTTAAAGCTTCCTTTTCGGTGTCCTTCACGTCCTTTAATGTTTCGTTGGTCTTGTCCTTCCATTCCTTGGCCATGGCCTCATGCTTTTCAGTATGGCAGGCCACGCACGCCTTGCCTGAGCCTTGCTCGATTTTTTCTCCTTTGATGGTTATATCTTCTATGTGACATGCGAGGCAGTTTGTATTGACCGCAGACATGAGCCCGGGGATATTCGACACCCCCTCTCTTTTTTCTCCGAGCAGCAGCAGTTTCTGATATTTATGATGGTCGGGATGACAGGCCTGACATTCATTCCTTGCGATATCCAGCGGGTCTCCATTCTTATTATGCTCAATAGCTTCGTGGCAGTTAAAACAACCGGCATTTTGTCCCGCGACATGCTTTTCATGCATAAGTTTTTTATTGGCCGCTTCGTTGATGACCGGCGCTTCATTGTCGTGACACTCACGGCACTTTTCCTGTTTTACAGCTCCTTTGCCTCTTATAAAATGCAGATGGCAGCTCTCGCATTGCACCCTGGCCTCCTGAATGGACTGGTGCGTAATCGGCTTTTCACTTGCGTCTGCTCCTTCCTTCTTTTGCCTCTGAAGGGGCTTTGTGGGGACCTCGTGACAGAGAGAGCATTTGCTCCTTCCTTCGTTGAGTTTCGCATTTTTAAAATGGCACAGGAAACACTTCTGCCTGTTGACCTCAAAATGTTTCTGCCCGGTCTCCTGCTGATGGCATGTGGTGCAGTGTATCTCCTGTCCTTCCACCCATTTGGTTTTGTCGAAGTGCGTTTTATGGACGTATGGGATGGTCCTTTTTGATTTGTCCTCCCTTTCAGATTCGGAAAAAATTATTTTTTTGGTCCAGAACTCGCCTTCTTTTCCCTTGCCGTCCGGGACATGGCACTTTATCGTACAGCTCCGGTCGTCAATTCTCGGCCTGGTCCTTACCACTGTATCCTCCATGTTAAGGATGGTCACCAGCCTGGACAGAACTTCCAGTTCGGTCTTCATGAATTCCAGGTCCGTCCTCTTCCCGGAGGCGGCCGCTTCATCCTTTGGAATTTTTCCATGCTCAGGGATATCGACATCAATCTTATCAGGGGGGTAATGACACGTTACGCAGGTGACGTCTTTATGTTTGCTCTCCTGCCAGGATTTATGCGCTTTCTTTATTACATTGGGATAGGTAAGGATATGGCAGTAGCCGCAGAAAAACTGGGATTTTAAATTAGGGGTCTTTACTGTTAGATCATTTGCCCGGGCCGTCTCTTCAGCATGAATGGGCCGGTTGGCCGATAGTAATATCAAAGCTGCAACTGTAGACAAAATTATTTTCTTCATATCGTACAGCCCTTCCTTATCATGACTTGATTATTCATTTCATCATCTCCCATGTACCGTAAAAGGCTTCGGCATGTCCTCTTTCTTTGCGGCATCCAGAAATCCAACGAGATTTTCCAGCGGCGTGTCCTTGTGATGATGACAGCCGCTGCAGGAATTAGGCTGCTTGTCAACTCCGCCGGCCCGTATGCTCAACTCAGGCGAAATAAAATTGAATGTATGGCTGTGTTCATGCTCAATGGTATTTGGCATATGACAGGCCACACAACTGCCGAAGGTGTGGATCCTGTGCGCCGCCCTTCGCTGCAGGGTCTTATGGCAATCTATGCATAGGCTGTCTGCGGTCATCTTTGTCATGGCCACCTTCAGATCTTCTTTTTGATGGACATTATGGCAGTTCGTGCACATGACGCCCGTCTTTGCGTGTTCGCTGTCCTGCCACTCATTGTATTGCTGGTGGTGCCTTCTCCCGCCGTCTTTTTCATTGTCATAATAGAGGTACAGGGCTTCTCCTGCCTTATACCCGTAAGGGTAACTGTAACGCGCCGGGAAACCTTCCTTGGATGGAGAAATAGAAGCAATGCTTGTGCCGGAGTTATGACATTGGCCGCAGACCATTGCGCGCAGCCGCCAGGGCAGCTTTGCGGGGTTAATGATGGTGTCCTTCTCGCCTTCGAAGTAAACGCTGGCAGCCAGGACGTGGTTGCTGCCAGGGCCGTGGCAGGCCTCGCACGCAATGCCAAGATCAGCCCACTTTGTATCAAAAGAATCTTTGACCTTGTCATACTCTATTTTTATCCCTGTGACGTGGCAGCCCGCGCACTTGAATTGCCAGATCTTGCCTTTATCGCTCCAGTAATTACCGTCTCCCGGGTAGTTATTTGTCAATCCGCCGTTAATGACCCAGGTCTCGTTTTTGATGTCCCACTCCACAGGCAGCACGTGCATTTCACCGTTAGGGAATTTAGTGATATAATTCTGCCTCCTCCCCATTCCGATGACATTAATGATCTCGTAATCATGGGGGTCCCAGTCGGGGCCGACGGTCCTTACAAAAAATTTGCCGTCTTTTTTATGCATGACAGTAGTGACCTCTCTGCCGGCGTCTTTGGGAGACTTCTTCGTGACGGCCACGGTAAGTTTGTTATTTCTCTGGAAATCGCCAAGGATTATGTTCTCGCTGGAGGGCTGAATAAATTTGGAATGTAATGTGTTCTTCCACGTGTCGTATTTCTCCCAGTGGCAATCCTTGCACCTCATCGAGCCGACATATTCAGCTTTACCAAACCTGGCAGATTTGCCTGCTTCTGAAAACTCCCCCTCTTTGGCTTCAAGCTGCGTATGGGAAAAGATCCTGATTGTCATATAAATGATGAGTACTGCTAATACGGCCCATATGCCCCAATAGTATGAAAGGTCATTCTTTATAAATTTTCCTTTATTAGAAGGTCTGTTCAATTTTCCTCCACTGTTTATCATGATTAAGATCTCCTTGTATGCTTTGTTTGAATGCCGAACCCGGAATCTTTTAAAGCCTGGTGCTGTTCCGGCTCTGTCGCTTCCACCGGTAATATTTTTGTCAGCACCGTATAGAGAAGTATCACCAGCGCAATTATTCCGAGCGCAACCGATATCTCCGAGGGCGTCGGGTGGTAATACAACTCGCCCATGCCGGGAAACAACGGGGATAGCTGTCCGACCGATACCAGGTCAATACGATATGCGATTATGGCTAATTGAATGATGGCGGTAGCGACCAACAGTCCATTTGCGGTCCTTCCCTTTCTGAACATCAGGATTATAAATGCTGTTAACAAGCCCAGGATGTTAATCATAAACACAGGTATATATCTGTGCATAAGTATCTCCCATGTCTCCATGGCCTCTTTTTTTCCGCTGTACCTGAGGATAAAATAATCAAAGAAGTCGAGGAAGAGTGTGACCACCACAAAGAAGGCAAGCAGTTTCCCCATGTGATTGTAAGTTTCGCTGCTAAGGATCTCCCTCTTTTCAACTTTTGAGGTCACCACTGATATAAGGATGACCATCGCAAATCCGCTGGCCAGGGCTGATATAACGAAATGCACCGGCAGCATAGGTCCGTTCCACATTTCCCTGGCTTTTACCACGCCGAAGATGGAGCCCGTGAAGGCATGCACTACCCAGAGGGCATAAGGGACCGCGAGTATCCCAAGCCATTTTGCTATACTTTTATCCCGTTCAGTAGCTTTGCCGCGCGTTATCTTTACCGTAAAATAAAGTTCACCGGACAATATCGTCATAAATCCGTAATAGCTTGTGGATGAAACAAGAAAGAGCGATGTAAGGTTATGAAGTATCACGGGCACCTTCAAACCTCTGAAAGGAATGCCGAGGTCCACCAATACAAATTGTGTAGCCCCGAAGACACAGAGCAGTCCAAGAATAATGGCCCGCGTCCCCATCGGCTCGTAGTCGTGACGCCCGAAGGCGTGTATAAGCAATCCGCAGAGTGTTGCGCCCGCGCTGACGCCTATAAAATACGCCAGGCCTGATATGTATATTCCCCATGGCACAACATCGCTGGAGCCGGTAAGCCCCGGGCCGTGCGTTAAAAAGCGCATCCAGTTGAACTGACCCAGGGCTATTACGGCCAGCAGTATGGTTATAAAGATGTAAAACGGTCTGCCCGCGTTCTTCATGACTTTACCCCTCTGATATCTTTGGGAGGGGGCAGCGGGCTGTACCACGTCATCCGCTTTTCTTTAGGTTTTGTCAGATACCATATCCGGGGCTCTGTATTAAGTCCTTCCTTGATCCGGAAGTTCCTTTCCGATTCAATTAATTTGGAGACCGCGCTGTTGGGATCATTGAAATTCCCGAAGGTCCTCGCTTTATTGGGGCATACTTCCACGCAGCGCGTGAACTTGCCCCTTCGTGTGCGGTGCACGCAGAAGGTGCATTTCTCAACAACGCCGTGCCTGCGCTCCGGCACCAGCGGGTTAATGTTTTCGCGGGACACCTTAGGCTCCCACCAGTTGAATCTCCGCGCCCCGTAAGGACAGGCTGTCATACAATATCTGCACCCGATGCATTTCTCATAATCTATCAGCACAAGCCCGTCCGGGGATTTGTATGACGCGCCGGTCGGACAGACTTCAACGCATGGCGCGTTATCGCAGTGGTTGCACTGCACCGGCATGTACCATTTGTCTTTCCTCAGCTTGGTGTAAAACATGGTTGTGCCCTTACCCAGCTTTTCAGGAGAAGGGAAGTGGCCGGTCACGCCTGTGGCCGCTTCGGTCTCAAACACCATAATATAGGGAGGAGAGATAGTGTCGGGAACGTTATTCTCCCTCTTACAGGCATACATGCACCGCCTGCAGCCGATACATAATCCAAGGTCTATCACCATCCCGTACTTTGCTCCTACTACAGGCTTAGGCACATATTCAACCTGTGGGCCCTCATGTTTAGTCCCGGTTATCTGGCCAACAGCATCAGCAAGAACCTTGAAAGGGTCCGGCATAAGAAAACCTGACCCGGCCATGGCAGCAAGCTTTACAAATTCTCTTCTATTCAGTTTGTCCATTTTTTATTGCCTAAGCAGTGTCTGTTTGCAAATTTGATTGTCTGTCATTCAATCTCTTTTTGGGCCTTCTTTAAAAATGGTGTTAAAAGATCTATGGGCACAGGGAATATTGTCGTTGAATTTTTTTCCGTCGCTACCTCTGTCAGGGTCTGAAGGAACCTGAGCTGTATGGCCGTGGGCTCTTTCCCGAGTATGGCCGCTGCGTCTGCGAGTTTTTGAGAGGCCTGGTATTCACCTTCCGCATGAATGACCTTGGCCCTTCTTTCTCTTTCAGCCTCTGCCTGTCTTGCGATCGCCCTCTGCATCTCGATGGGCAGGTCAACGTTCTTTACTTCTACGGTTGTGACCTTAATGCCCCAGGGCTCTGTCTGGTCGTCTATTATCTTCTGGAGCTTCGAGTTTAAGTCGTCCCTGTGGGCCAGGAGCTCGTCAAGCGTGCTTTGTCCTAATACGCTCCTGAGGGTTGTCTGGGATATCTGCGACGCAGCATAATTATAGTCTTCAACTACCGTTATGGCTTTTGCGGGATCTATGACCCGGTAATACACAACTGCATTCACTTTGACCGACACATTATCTTTTGTAATTACATCCTGGGCAGGTATGTCCATGGTGACTAACCGGGTGTCTACCCTTACGATCCTGTCGATGATCGGCCAGATTATTACAACCCCGGGTCCCTTAAGAGGGGACAGCCTGCCGAGCCTGAAGACAACGCCCCTTACGTATTCACGAAGAATATTCACCGCCGTTGCGAAAAAATAAACTACCAGAATAACAGCTACCAAGTACCCTAAACTTGTTGTAGGCATTTTTACCCCCGTTTATATTTATTTTTTATTTTGAAAATATGATCGAAATAATTTGTCTCTTTTGTATACTGCCCCTTTGCAAGTCGTGTGCCACGTTTTAATACTCAGGATAATTTAAGGAGCCACAGAGAACACAGCGCTGGGAAATGAACTGTGAAAGTACACGCTGGATTTCCAGCGAGAAATGATAAGCCTGTACAGCAGGAGTCTGTACAATGAATATACAGGCTGTATACAACCTATACCAGGAATTTAAAACAATCGGTGCTTCGTAATAAAAGTTGAGTGATATCCAAGTAAACACAGAGACACGGGGACACAAAGGAAAGTAGAAAGTGAGGAATAAGTTAACGGGCTTATGCGGCAGTGTATATCTTTTATGCAGAGTGGTTATTATTATTTTGAATATTATATTCCTGGATCTTTTTTCTCAGGGTCACCCTGGTGATGCCAAGCATTGCAGAGGCCTGCACCTGGTTCCCTTTTGTTATTTTGAGCGCTTTTTCGATGAGGCATTTTTCCACAGTTGAAATAATAGCGTTATAACGGTTTGAAGGGTTCTTCGAGAAGGCCGTAGTTTCAAAAATATTTCCTATTACATCAGTAAGCTCCTTGAATTCTTTTCTATCGGGCTCAGTGTATAAAAGCAGGTCGTTAACTCCAAGTATCTCTCCGCTTGATATTACCACAGCCCGTCTGACAACATTTTCAAGCTCTCTGACATTGCCGGGCCAGATATATGACATAAGCAGTTTCATCGCATCCGGAGAAAAACCCTTGATCTGTTTGCCAGTCTCTTTCATGGCCTTTGAAAGGAAATACCCGGACAGCACAGGCACGTCCTCTCTCCTCTCCCTTAGAGGCGGTATGTGCAGGGAAAAGACATTAAGCCTGTGAAAAAGGTCTTCCCTGAATTTGCATTTATGTACTTCATCATGCAGGTTCTTGTTGCTTGCGGCAATGATCCGCACGTCTGTTCTGATTGTCTCATTGCTTCCAACCCGCTGAAAACTGCCGTCCTGAAGCACCCTGAGCAGTTTTGACTGGGTTGAAATACTCATGTCCCCGATCTCATCAAGAAAGATAGTCCCCCTGTCACACTGCTCAAACCTGCCGACCCTCTTTTTTTCAGCGCCTGTAAAGGCGCCTTTCTCGCAGCCGAAGAGCTCGCTTTCAACTACGCCCTCGGGAAGTGCGGCGCAATTAACAGCCATGAACGGCTGCCCTTTTCTATTACTGTGGTTGTATATGGCCCGCGCCACCAACTCTTTTCCCACACCGCTTTCTCCCGAGATAAGGACAGGCAGTTCCGTGCTGGCCACCTGGCCGGTCATCTTACACACGTCAACTATGGCCTGGCTTTTCCCAACGATTGTGTCCTGATTACCTGAAAGTTCTTCCGCATTGCCGTAGCATAAAACTTCCTGCTGAAGCCTTATTGATGTAAGCGCCTTTTCAATGACCTCTTTCAACTGGTTGCTGTCTAAAGGTTTTGTCAGGTAATCAAAGGCCCCTTCTTTCATAGCTTCAATTGCAGTCTCGGAATCACCAAAAGCGGTCATTACAATAACGGGAATGTTCTTTGTCATCTGCCTGATCTTCTGAAGCAGCTCGATTCCACCCATGTTGGGCATTTTGACATCTATGAAGATAATATCTATTCCTATAAAACTTGTCTCGAGAATATTCAGGGCCGATAAACCGTCCTCAGCGGTCAAAACCCTGAAGTCATCTTCGAACATCCTTTTAAAGGAGTACCTCACGGATTTTTCATCATCTACGATAAGAAGCGTATTCATAATAATGGTAATTCCACAGTTACAGTTGTCCCAACCCAGGGTTTTGACTTTATATCTATTTTGCCGGAATGCTCATTTACAATTGCGTAAGTTAAAGCAAGCCCCATGCCAGTGCCTTCATCTTTTGTCGTAAAAAAAGGATCAAATATTTTCTTCAAGTTCTCCTGCAAAATTCCGATGCCGGTGTCATTTATCACAACCAGCACTTTGTTATCATCAACCGACGTCTCTACAATCAGGGTGCCGCCTTCTTCCATGGCCTGTAAGGCATTAAGTACGATATTGAGAAAGACCTGTTTAAGCGCGTCGTTATTTCCATTAATGACCGGTAAATCAGATGAAAATGTCTGCTCAAGAAATATCCTGGATTGTTTCATCTTCGGCTTTGTAATCAGAATAACATCTTCAAGGACATCATTGATATTAAGATGCGACTTTTCAAGCTTCTTGGGCCTTGCAAACGCAATGAACTCTTTAATGATCCGGTCTATCCTGTTTATTTCTCCCTCAACGACTTCGAAGTCCTTGTCGGACAAGGCCTGTTTTTTGTGCGCTACAGTCTGCATAAGCATTTTAATGGACGTCAGCGGGTTCTGTATCTCATGTGCAACACCGGCAGAGAATTCTCCGATAGCGTAGAGTTTCTCTGTCCGGATAAGGTTCTCCTGCGCGGCCTTTGTGGCATCGAAAAGCTCCTTAAGTTTCCTCGACATATTGTTAAAGGACTGCGCGAGTTCTTTTATTTCACCTTCCCCAACCAGTGGGATCTCGACACCCACATCTCCTTCCCCGATCATATGTACGCCTTTATTGAGAACAAGAATAGGCCTTAAAATTTTTCTCGCCATCCAGAGTCCAAAAATTATTCCGATAAATATAACTGCTGCACAGAAAAGATAGATATTGTGTTTTGCTTTTTTAAGTGTAGAGTGAAGAAATTCATTTGTTATGCCCAGCCTGATATATCCTATAGTCCCGAGTGTTTCTGTATCAATGGGGATACTCACATGATGAAGTTGAAGGTCACTGTCATCCTGGATGTCCAGGCCATTTACAAAAGCTTCAAAATTAAGCGGCTGCAGTTTCTTTTTTTGAACCTTTTTACTATTAAATGCTGATACTGTCAGTTTCCCGTTTTTATCATAAACCTCTGCGTAAACAACAAGGCTTTCCTTGTCTATCATGGATGCATTAAGGACCGAATAGATTATATGCCGTTCTTCATATAGAAGCGGCTCGGTCACATGATGCGCGATTATATGGATCAGATTAATCCCTTTGTCATGCAGCTCAAGTTCCAGCATGTTCCTTTGCTCTATCAATATCAGGTAGCCGATACCTATGGTTGTAGCGGCAACGACTGCGGCTATGGAGACAGAAATACGAAACGCTATGCTGCTGATTGCTTTTTTCAGTATCATGGCAGCAGCAATACCTGCCTCAACTTTACCGCGGTATGGTAAATAGCGGGGTCCGGCAGGATAAACCTGTCGACCTGAATTCCATCAAGGACCTCTCTGCCGGCAGGGTCTTTTATCATGTTGATCAGGGCCTTTAACATAAGCCATTTATCCGATTTATCCGAGAGCGGAGACACAACAACAGGAGGTATCCCATAGGACGGCGATATCTTTATTATTTTGATATTGTCGATTGACGGCGACTTTCTTTTCTTCATATCTTCAAAAATAAAACTGTCCACCGCGGCCCCGTCAGCAAAACCTTTTGCCACTGATTCAATTGCTTTTTCAGGACTTGATGTAAAAAATATTTTTCCGAAGAATTCCGCCGGTTTTATTCCAAGCGTATTAAGGAGGTACAGGGGATAAAGTCTCCCTGACAGGGAAAGCGGGTCCGTAAAGGCAAAGACCTTTCCCTGAAGCTGAAGGAAATCATTTATTTTACTTTCTTTGTTCACAACAATATAGGAGTTGTAACTCGTTTTTCCATTTATGACCGGCACAACAAGGACCTGAAGCCCGAAATCATGCCTGCCGCTTAAATAGGCCCCTGTACATGTCATGGCGAAATGGGCTTCGCCCTTCTGTAAAAGGGAATTAAGTTCAGAGTATTTTCTTCGTTGTTTCATGATTACCTTTTTACCGGTCTTTTCCGCAAGATAACCGATGAAATCTTTGTACTTCGCAAGGTTGGATGTTGGAGAGGCCGTCGGCGAAACAGCAAAGACGATCTCTTCTTCTTTAGCTGTATGTCCGAGTGCAGGAGTTAACAGGATCAGGAATATCAAAAGCGTCCTGGTGCAGGACATCATTAATCTACTTTTGCCGAGTTTCAATTTTATTCCCCTTCTTTGCAGAGTAAAATCTTAAAACTCATTACCTGATTTTGTATGACTTGTAGCTGAATTGGCTATTATGTGGTCAACAAACGGTCCGCTTCAGTCCACTTAAATATAACAGTTTGGAGTAAAAATGTTTATCTAAAAGTTGCTGTACCGTTGTCGTGATAAAAATGATTGGAATTGATTGAACAAGCAGGAACCGATAGTGCCTATCCCGGGTTTACATCCCTTTCGATATAGGACTCATGGCGCTTTTCCTATGTGTATTGTATGGCAACTTCATAGGCAATATTTGAGTGGCCTGGGCGGGGACCACTGTCATCACAGCCGAGATCTCCTTTTTCTGTCACGCTGTGGTTTCTTACCATCGCGTTTATGACCCGGGTGAGATCAAATCCGCCGTCAACGCAGTCCTCGCTCAAACAGGCCACCTTGAAAAAAGCATAGCTGTCAGGGGAGAAATTCAGGGTCCGGAGTAAATATCTTGCACCCTTCTGTTTGTACATCATGCTGATGACGATGTTTGCAACCTCCGGAAAATGTTTGGACACAAAGCCTGAGTCCAGCCTCTCCTGCTTTCTTTCCTTTGTCTGATTATTTCTGTTGAACATATTCCTCCCTTTAATAAAAGCCCCCTCCATTGGGAAGGGGGTCTTCCCGGTCTATTTACAGTTTGACAACATTGATAGCCTTGGGGCCTTTAGGGCCGCTCTCAGTATCAAAGCTTACGGAGTCACCTTCGGCAAGGGATTTATATCCATTGCCCTGGATGGCCGTATGATGAACAAATGCTTCACTTCCGTCTTCACATGCAATAAAGCCAAAACCTTTTTGGTCGTTAAACCATTTCACAGTTCCCTGGTTCATTTCTTTTACCTCCTTTTCTATGAATTAAAATCTCAGAAGGTCTCAACAATTAAAAAAGGCCACAAAGTTCAAAATCTTTGTGGCCTCATAAACGACAAAAACTTCTAAAATTCTGGCTTGAGCTTAACACGTCCCCGCACGGTTGTCAATGAAAGACGTATAAGTTGTGTCAGGCCAAAACTGAAAAGTACAGTTTTGGCCGATGACGGGTTTCAATAAATAAATTTATTTCTTTTCTTCTCCGCCCCAAAAGGCCTCGGTCTTCTGAAGCAGTTCCCATTCGCTGTCAATATCTTCCTGTATCTTTTTCAGCATCCATTCGTTTTCAGGGGCAAACAGATGTTTGAACCTGCCCTGCGGCTTCAGGAAATCCGTGATCGGCTTTTTCTCTTTAGGCTTAACGTTTATTTTCAGGACGCCGTTTTCGATCTCATACAAAGGCCAGTAGCAGGTATCAACAGCGATCTTGCACAGGGTCATCTGATCATCGGTGCGTGTGCGCCAGCCGCGGTTGCAGGGTGAAATTACGTTCATGAATTTCGGCCCTTTTATTTCAAGCGCCTTTCTTACCTTCTTAATCAAATCCTGCCAGTGAGCAGGCGATGCCTGGGCCGCATATGGGATACCGTGCGCTGCAATTATCTTTGTCAGGTCTTTTCTCTTCTGTAATTTACCGGGGACCTTGCTTCCAGCCGGGTTTGTCGTTGTGTCCGCGCCAAAGGGTGTCGCGCTTGAACGCTGTATGCCGGTGTTCATGTACGCGCCGTTGTCATAGCAGACGTACAGCATGTCGTGCCCGCGCTCCATCGCGCCTGAGAGACTCTGGAAGCCTATGTCGTATGTGCCGCCGTCACCGCCGAATGCGATGAATTTTACCTCTTTGTCAATAAGTCCTTTTTTCTTCCACGCGCGGTACATGGTCTCTATGCCTGAGAGAGTTGCCGCGGCGTTCTCAAATGCGCTGTGCATCCACGGGATCTTCCATGCGGTGTATTCTGATATGCAGGTAGAGACCTCAAGGCATCCGGTGGCATTTGAAGCAACGATCGGATAGTCTGTTGCCATGAGCACCTGTTTGACAATGATCGGCGCCCCGCACCCCGCGCACATCCTGTGGCCGTGGGTCAATCTCTCTTCCTGTTTTGAAAGCTCTTTCAAAGTTAACGGCTTTGTTGCAGTTGTCATATTTATCTCCTTATTCCCTCACTCCGATGTATTCTTTTACCGTCTTGACCTTGCCCGATTTTAAAATCTCAACAAGTTCATTAAGCACAAGCTCAGCCTGGTCGGGCATGAAGTCCCTTCCGCCGAGTCCGTAGATCTTGTTTGTCATCAGCGGTTTTTTATCCAGATGAAGCATAGACGACCAGATTTCCACAAACAGCGGGCCGTACGCGCCGAAGGAATCCGCCCTGTCCATAACACAGATCGCCTTTACGCTCTTAAGCGCGTTTGCCACTTCCTCGTAAGGGAAGGGCCTGAACAGCCTCGGTTTTAAAAGTCCCGCCTTGATCCCCTTGTTCCTGAAATCGTCTACCACGTCTTTTGCTGTGCCTGCCGCTGAGTTCAGTATGACAATCGCGATGTCCGCGTCGTCAAGCCTGTATGACTCAAAGAGGCCGTACTTCCTGCCGCTCATTTTTTCAAAGTCAGCGGCAACCTCAAGTACGACATTCTTCACTTTTGACATGACCTCATGCTGCGCCCTTTTGTATTCATGATAAAGGTCAGGGAGGATCAGCGGCCCGTAGCTTTTCGGATGCTCCAGGTCAAGCAGCGGGTTTACCTGCTTGTACGCGCCGACAAAGTTTTTTACCTTGTCGTCTTCCAGATACTCAACCCTCTCGATCGAGTGGCTGATAATAAAACCGTCAAGGCATACCATCACGGGGAGCCTTATGTCCAGATGCTCAGCAACCCTGAAGGCCTGAATTATATTGTCGTATGCCTCCTGCGCATTTTCAGACCATAATTGTATCCATCCTGAGTCACGCGCGCCCATAGCGTCGGAGTGGTCGCCGTGTATGTTGAGCGGAGCGGACAACGCCCGGTTAACGACCGGCATGACTATCGGCAGCCTGTCGCCAGAAGCTATGAAAAGCATCTCCCACATGAGGGCCAGTCCCTGCGACGATGTGGCTGTTATGACCCTGCCGCCCGCCGCTGACGCGCCGATACAAGCGCTCATGGAGCTGTGTTCGCTTTCAACGAGTATCACTTCGGTGTCTACTTTACCGTTTGCTGCGAAGCTCGAAAACCTCTGCATCATGTCCGTCTGAGGAGTGATCGGGTACGCGCCGCACACGTCAGGGTTTACCTGTCTTAGCGCCTCTGCCCCTGCTTCGTTTCCTGTTACCGCGACAATCTTTCCCATATTATTTTCCCTCCTCTTCCATCACGATTGCCTTCTTGCCTTTTTTACCGGGGCATTCATAAGCGCAGATGCCGCAGCCTTTGCAGTAATCGTAATCAAATCCCGTCATCTTTCCGTCTTTGACTTTGACCGACATGTCGGGACAATATATCCAGCAGAAAAGGCACTGTATGCAATTCTCTTCTATCCATCTCGGCCTGAAGGCCCTCCAAGAGCCGGTCTTGAATTTTACCGCGCTGCCTGCTTCAAGGACAACGGAACCGGGGGGGAGTTTTTCCCATAATTTCTTACTCATCCTTCCTGTACCTCCTCGTATCCCCGCTTTGTCGCTTCGAGATTTCCGTCTATGATCTTTTGCGCGAATTTCTTGCCGAAACTTTTCCTAACCGCGTCGACAAGCTCATTCTGCGGGACAATATTAATGGCCTTATTGATTGCTCCAAGCATCGGGGCGTTTGGAAGCGCCCTTCCAATGCAGTCAAGAGCTATCTTTGTCGCGTCAATGGTGAATACCTTTTGAGACGGTTTTACTTTCAATTTCTCCCGGATCTCTTTCGGGGCCTTTGCAGTGTTTATGACAAAAACCGCGTCATCCAGCGCGCCGTCGGCAACGTTGATGCTGTCTAACAAAGTCGCATCAGCGACGCTCACGACCTTGGGATGCAGAACGGGACAGTGCATCCGTATCTCGTGATCGCTTACTCTATTGTAGGCCCTCAGGGGAGCGCCCGCCCTTTCAGGGCCGTACTCCGGGAATGCCTGCACATGTCTTCCGCCGCCCAGACACGCGTCTGCAAGCACTTTTGCGGCAGTAACGGTCCCCTGGCCGCCGCGTCCGTGCCAGCGGATCTCAATCATCTTTTCCATTTTATATTCCTCCGAAATTTTTTCAAAAGATAGAAGGCATAATTTTGAGTGATTAATATAGCCTATATTTAGCTGTATTTGCAAGGGCATATATGACTGAAGAACAGCTCTTGGATTTAAATCGGTTTTAGTGATATACTAACCTTTATTTTTTTATCTCAAGGAGATTTTTTGGTCAAGGGCATCTCATCAGTAAATCCATTTTTAAGCTTTAAAAATAAATTACACATCCTGGCGGCGGTCACCTTTTTATTTTTCATTTTTCTCCTGAATGTCCCGGCCGTCTCCGCTGAGTCCGGCCCCTTTGTCAAGTCAATCGAGCTTAAGGGCAATAAGAAAATCGGCGAGGAAACAATCTTTGCGAAAATGAAGAGCAAAGTGGGAGGGCCTTTCTCAAAAAACGCGGTCCAGGAGGACATAAAAAAATTGTACGGCATCGGATATTTTGACGATGTCAGGGTGGATATAGAACCCTTTGAAGGCGGCATCAAGCTCATCTTCAATTTTACTGAAAAACCCACTATCGCCAGTATAGACTTTCAGGGGAATGAAAAGATTGAAGCAAAGGACCTGAAAGACAAAATAACAATAACCGCAGGGGCGATAGCGAGCATACCCCTGATAACGGACAATACGGAAAAGCTCATCTCCCACTATCATTCGGAAGGATACTGGCTTGTCAAAGTCATTCCCATAACCAGGGAGGTCTCAAAGGACACGGTAGCGCTGACCTTCCAGATCAGCGAGGGGCGGAAGGTCCTGATCAAGGACATAGTGCTGGATGGCAATAAGGCCTTGTCCAAAAAAGAGATAAAGAAAGTCATGAAGACAAAAGAGGGCGGGCTCTTTTCATTTATAACAGGTTCTGGCGTTTATCAAAGCGAACAGATCAGGGTGGACCTCGAAAGGATAAGGGACCTGTACCTTAATCACGGATTTATTTATGCGGCGGTCTCCGAGCCTGCAATTTCCCTGGACCGTGATAAAAATAAGCTTACATTGAAAATTTCCATATCGGAAGGCGAGCAATACAGGATCGGAGAGATAAAGGTTTCGGGCAATACTGTATTCACAAATGAAGAAATATTTAAAAATGTAAAAAGCGCTATGGGACAGGTCTTTGACCGCGGCCGGCTGAAGAACGATATAGACAGCATCCTTGACCTCTACACTGAAAAAGGTTACGCGATGGCGGACATTAATCCGCTGGTCGATGTCAATGCGAAAGATAAGGAGGCAAATATCACGCTGTCCGTCACGGAGGGAAGCATCTTCAGGATCGGCAGGATAGATATCACCGGCAACACGAAAACTTATGACAAGGTGGTGCGCAGAGAGATAAGGCTTGACGAGGGCGATGTCTTTAACAAGAAACTCCTGAAGAGAAGTTACCAGAGAATAAACAACCTCAACTTTTTTGAATCCGTCGACATCTCGCCCCAGCCCCGCGCAGAGGAAAAGCTCATTGACCTCGATGTGAAAGTAAAGGAAAAGCTGACAGGCATGCTGAGCATCGGGGGCGGATACAGTTCCGTGGACAAATTTATGGTAATGGGGGAGATCACGCAGGCAAATCTGTTCGGCAAGGGCCTGTACCTGAGGTTCAAGGCCGACCTGAGCGCAAGGAGAAAAAACTACAACCTCTCACTGAGAGACCCGTGGTTTATGGACAAGCCCATATCCGCGTCTTTCAGTATTTATAATGAATTCTTTGAATACCCCGACTACGATAAAAAGGCAACCGGAGGCTCTGTAGGTTTTGGGAAGGAATTCTCCGAATATGTGGGGGGAGACATCACATACAATATTGAGAACGTGGATATTGAAAATGTGTCCGATTATGCCTCTTCAATAATTAAGGACCAGGAGGGACGGAAGCTCACAAGCGGCATAAGCCCCTCGATATGGAGAGATACGCGCGATAATTATATTGACACCACAAGCGGCTCAAGGAACGCCATTTACTCGCAGTTTGCAGGCCTTGGCGGAAGCAATTATTTTTATAAGGGACTGGTTGATTCAATATGGTATTTCCCTGTAATATGGGATACGACTTTCAGCGTGCGCGGGCGGTTTGGATACGCCAACGGATACAACGGCAAAGAGCTGCCGCTTTACGAGAGATTTTATGTAGGCGGCATTAACACGGTAAGAGGCCTCGGATTCGGCGAAGGCGGGCCAATAGACAGCGCGGGAGAGAAGATCGGCGGCAACAAGGAGCTGCTGTTTAACGCCGAATATATCTTCCCGATTGAAAAAGAGATCAGGCTCAAAGGCGTGCTTTTCTTTGACTATGGCAGGGCGTTTAACAACGGTGAGGACATTGCTATGAGCAAGATGAGGTATACTGCCGGAGCGGGGTTCAGGTGGATGTCCCCGCTTGGACCGTTGAGACTGGAATGGGGCTTTAACCTGAAGCCGGAAGGAAATGAAAGCAGGCAGAAACTGGAATTCTCGATCGGGGGAGTTTTTTAAAAGGTAGCAAGCAGATAGTAGCTGGGAGTTAAGGTAAAAAAGCCCCTTCCCCTTAGCTACTGACTACTTACTGCTAACTACTATTATTTAAAAAGGAGGACTTATGAAGAAAATATTTTTAATGATTTTTGCATTACTGTTTGCGGTTGTCTGCAGCGCACAGGCTGCGGAAACGAAGGTCGGCTACGTTGATCTAAATAAGGCATTGAACGAGTCGGAGGAAGGGAAAAAAGCGGTAAAATTGCTTGAGGAATTTTTCAAGTCAAAGCAGTCCGTGATCGAAGACAAGCGCAAAGAGATTGCAAGGCTCGATGAAGAGATGGCCAAGCAGTCATCCATCCTCAACCCCGACGCCATCAAGTCAAAGAGGGAAGAGCGCGACAGGATCGCGAGGGATTTTCAGCGGACGGTAAAAGACTCAGAGGATGAGCTTGAAAAAAAGCGCGCTGATTTCATGGAGCGCATAGTGAAAGATCTAAGTGAAGTTGTCAATAAAATAGGGGAAGAAGAAGGTTATACCGTGATCTTTGATAAGGTCCAGAGCGGTATAATGTTCATCCCCGCGAAACTGGACTTGACCGATAAGCTAATAAAGAGATTCAATGAAGTCTCAAAATCCAAACCGGCGCAGAAGTAAAAACAAAAGTTGATAGGTTTGTCACCCTGAAACCGTTTCAGGGTCTCTGGATGCTGAAACAAGTTCAGCATGACAGATTGAAGGTGTTTACATATGAAGCTCAAAGAACTGGCGGACATCACAGGCGGTAAGATTTCTGGAAATCCCGATGTGGAGATTACCGGGGCCTCCGGCATAAATGAAGCAGGGCATGGCGATATTACTTTTTTGGCCGACAAAAAACATTTAAATGACCTTTTCAGTTCGAAAGCCTCTGCCGTAATTGTGAAAGAGGAGATAAAGGGACTGGCTGCAAGCATGGTAATTGCCGGCAACCCGTATTTCACATTTGCAAAGGCATTGGAGGCGTTGTACAAAAAACCGTTCAAACCTTCGGGCGTCAGCGATAAGGCCGTTGTTTGCGCTGATGTCAGTTTAGGCGAAGATGTCTCTGTATACCCGGATGTTTATATCAGCAGCAATGTTGTAATAGGCTCAAGGGTCACAATATATCCAGGGGTATTCATTGGAGAAGGCTCATCAATCGGCGACGGTTCTTTTATCTACCCGAACGTGACAATAAGAGAGAACGTAAGGATCGGCAAAAAAGTGATAGTGCATTCCGGCGCTGTTATAGGCTCCGACGGTTTCGGATACGTCTTTGAAAACGGCATCCATTATAAAATTCCGCAAGTCGGCGGAGTGATAATCGAAGATGAAGTGGAGGTTGGCGCGAATGTCACAATTGACAGGGCGACAACCGGTAATACGGTCATAGGGCGCGGGACCAAAATTGATAATCTTGTGCAGATAGGGCATAACGTCAAGCTCGGTAAAAATTGTATTATAATCTCCCAGGTCGGCATAAGCGGAAGCGTGGAGATAGGAGACGGTGTCATACTTGCAGGCCAGGTCGGAGTGAGAGACCATATAACAATCGGCAGCGGCGCGATGATAGGCGCTCAATCAGGCATAGCAGAGAACATACCTGACGGGCAGGTATATTCCGGAAGTCCCGCCATTCCGCACAGGACATGGCTTCGCGCCCAGAGCATTTACGCTAAATTGCCGGAGTACATAAAACGATTACAGGAACTTGAGAGGAAAATAGATAAAAAATAAATAAGGCTCAGAGGAGCAGAGGCACAGAGTCAAAAGACAACTTTGCGCCTTTGTCCCTTTGAACCTTTGTGCCTTTTCAAAGGAGGGACATTAACATGATGATGGATTGCCGGGAAATTCAGAAGGTCCTGCCGCACCGCTTTCCTTTTCTTTTGGTTGACAGGATCCTTGAACTGCAGCCGAAGGCAAAGGCTGTGGGACTAAAAAATGTAACTATCAACGAACCGTTCTTTCAGGGGCATTTCCCGAATTATCCGATAATGCCCGGGGTCCTTGTTGTGGAAGCCATGGCACAGGTTGCGGGCATACTCGCTTTTCATTCAGGCGCCAAGGGAGACGCGGTTTATTTTATGAGCATTGAAAAGGCAAAATTCAGAAAGCCGGTGATACCGGGAGACCAACTGCGTTTTGAAGTCAATATCGTCCAGCAAAGAAACAACGTCTGGAAATTCGCCGCTGAGACCTTTGTCGAAGGCAAGCTTGTTGCAGAGGCGGAATTCACGGCAATGGTGTCAGGTGAGGAGTTCAGAAATGGCTAAACCGAAAATTCATTCCACGGCAGTTATAGCCTCAAACGCAAAACTCTCAGAAGGTGTGGAGATCGGACCTTTTTGTATTGTCGGTGAGAATGTCAAACTCGGCAAGAATACAAAACTCGCCTCGCACGTGGTTATCGAAGAGACCGAGATCGGCGAAAACTGCAGCGTGTATCCATTCTCCACGATCGGGATGCCCCCGCAGGACCTTAAGTACAAGGGAGAAAAAACAAAGGTAAAGATCGGCGATAACAATATCCTGAGGGAATATATAAATATTCACCGGGCCTCTGTCAGCGGAGACGGCG
The DNA here is from genome assembly GCA_016214845.1 of Nitrospirota bacterium. Classification (NCBI taxonomy): domain Bacteria; kingdom Pseudomonadati; phylum Nitrospirota; species Nitrospirota bacterium. The sequence continues at coordinate 28,859 of JACRMS010000035.1, forward strand.
TGACAAGGATAGGAGACGATAATTTCCTGATGGCATATGTTCATGTAGCGCATGACTGCGTTATAGGCAACAACGTCATCATGGCAAATGCGACGACCCTCGCGGGCCACGTCGTTGTTGAGGACTTTGTGTTCATCGGCGGGCTCGTTGCCGTCCACCAGTTCGCAAGAATAGGGGCCTATTCCATGATAGGAGGGTTCAGCGCCATTCCCCAGGACATTCCCCCGTATACAACCGCCGCAGGCGAAAGGGCCAAACTTTACGGGCTTAACACGATCGGGCTGAAACGGCGCAATTTTCCGGATTCAACGATCAGCGATCTTAAAAAGGCATACAAAATATTGTTTCGCAGCAAGCTCACCCTCAAAGATGCAATAGACAAGGTCAAACATGATCTGGGCAAATCAGAGGAGATCAGGAACCTGCTCGAATTCATCGAGAAAAACAAAAGGGGGATATGCCGGTAAAAACAGGGACCAGGGACCAATCCCTAACCCCTAACACCCGTCTTTTGGGTCTTATCGCTGGAATGGGGGACCTTCCGAAGGCTGTTGCAGCGGAAGCGAAAAACATGGGATACAGGGTTGTGGGGATCGCCCTTCAACCGCCTGCCGATGAATCACTTAAACCGTTCGTAGATGACTTCCATAAAATAAATATCGGCCGCTTCGGCGGCCTGATATCCCTGCTGAAAAAACTCTCCATCACAAACGCGGTAATGGCAGGCAAAGTCCCAAAGGGACTTTTGTATAAACATAAGACCAGCATTATTCCTGACATGAAAGCCGTCAAGCTGCTCTTCTCGTTAATGAACCGCGCGGATGACACAATCATGAAGGCGGTTGTCAGCGAGCTTGAGAAAAGCGGGATCAAACTTCACAACACTACCGACTTTACAAGGAACCTCCTTGCGCCGGAGGGGGCCTTAACAAAAAAGAAGCCGTCAAAAGATGAGTTGAAGGACATCGAATTCGGCTGGGACATTGCAAAGAAAATGGGGGGGCTGGACATAGGTCAGACAGTGGTTGTGAAAGAACTGGCGGTCATGGCGATTGAGGCAATTGAAGGCACTGACGAGGCAATTAAGCGCGGCGGAAGCCTCACAAAAAAAGACGCTGTTGTTGTAAAGGTCAGCAAGCCAAAGCAGGACATGAGGTTTGATGTCCCTGTTGTCGGCATCAATACGCTTCATTCAATGAAAAGCGCCGGGGCAAAAGTATTGGCCATAGAGGCGGGAAAGTGCATAATTGTTGATAAAGAGAGGTTCATAAAAGAGGCTGATAAAGAGGGGATGATCGTAGTTGGAGTGAGTAAACATGATTAATGTCGGGGTCATAGGCGTCGGGTCAATAGGACAGCATCACGCGAGGATATACTCAGGTCTTGAAGGCGTGAGGCTTGCAGGCGTTGTCGATAACGATCCAGTGCGGGCCGGGGAGATCGCGCAAAAATATAACTGCAAGGCATTCGGCAGTTATGAGGAGATCATCGATCTTGTCGACGCTGTTAGCATTGCCGTGCCGACCACACTGCATTTTCAGACGGCAATGGATCTTCTGGCCCATAATAAAAATATACTTATCGAAAAACCTATCACTACCACCATTGAAGAAGCCGACATGCTTATTGCCGAGGCGGACAAAAGAGGCCTCATTTTGCAGGTCGGGCATCTTGAGAGGTTCAACGCAGGCGTCGCGTTGATAAGCAGCATGGTTGACAAGCCCAGGTTCATCGAGTCCCAGCGCACGTCCCCCTTTCTCGGCAGATGCATTGATGTGGACGTTACACTTGACTTAATGATACACGACATAGATATAATACTCAGTTTGGTTGATTCCAATATCGCGGACATCCGTGCCACAGGCGCAAGGGTCCTGACGGAAAATATAGACGTGGCCCACGCGTGGATCGAGTTCGAGAACGGATGCATTGCCGAGGCCGTAACAAGCAGGATAGCAAATGAAAGGGTCAGGCAGTTGAAGGTATTCCAGCACAATTCATTTCTGAGCCTCGATTACCAGAAACAGGAGCTGACCTGTTACACAAAACATGACGGAAGTGTTGGAAAGGAGCTTAGAAAGCCTGAAGAAAAAGAACCGTTAAAAGAAGAGCTCATCTCTTTTATAGATTGCATAAAAAACGGGACCCGGCCTCTGGTCTCAGGACAGGAAGGCAGGGAAGCCCTGAAAGTGGCTTTAAAGATATCAGGGCTGGTAATTCAGGGCATTGAAACATAAAACCGATATGGCAAATATAACACAGAACAAAACCGCCGTCCCCATGCTGGATGTCAAGGCGCAGCATGAACCTCTCAAAGAGGAAATAAAACAGGCGCTCAAAGATATCCTGGACAGCGGACAATTTATCCTCGGCCCGAACGTAAGGTCCTTTGAGCAGGAGATCGCGTCATACTTTAATGTTAACCACGCGCTCGGCCTTGCCTCGGGCACTGACGCATTGTTCCTTTCCCTGAAGGCCCTCAATATAAAGCAGGGCGACGAGGTGATCACAACTCCTTTTACATTCATTGCGACCGCCGAGGCAATAGCGTACGTCGGCGCAACGCCTGTTTTTGTAGACATAGACAAGTATACGTTAAACATTGACGTATCAAAGATAGAGGAAAAGATCACCCCGAAGACCAGGGCCGTGATCGTTGTGCACTTGTTCGGACAGCCCGCAGACATGGATGAAATAATGGCGCTCGCTAAAAAATATGATTTAAAGGTCGTCGAAGACTGCGCCCAGTCATTTGGCGCGAGATACAAAGGGAAGCCCGCCGGCGGTCTCGGGGACGCTGGCTGTTTCAGTTTTTACCCGAGCAAAAACCTGGGCGCTTACGGAGACGGAGGCATGATGATAACCGACCGCCATGAAGTTTATGAGAAGGTCAGGCTCCTGAGAAACCACGGCACCGTCGCTCCCTACCGTCATGGGTTCATCGGTTACAACAGCAGGCTTGATGAAATTCAGGCGGCAATTCTTAGAATAAAGCTAAAGCATATTGACGAATACAACCGGAAGCGCCGCGAACTTGCAAAGATATACACTTCAATCCTCGGCGATGCCGTACAATGTCCTGTTGAATTTGAGGACAGGACACATGTTTACCATCAATATACATTCAGGACCCAAATAAGAGAGAAGATCGCAGGCATTCTAAAAGATAATAACGTCTCATCAGTGGTGTATTATCCCATGCCGCTTCATTTGCAGGAGGCCTTTAACTATCTCGGTTACAAGAAGGGCGATCTTCCAGAAAGCGAAGCAGCGGCAGACGAGGTCATGTCAATTCCCATCTACCCGGAGCTTGAGCCGGAGAAGGCCGAGCAGATCGCTGGGATCATCTTAGGGGCGCTTAAAGGTTAAGAACAAGCGTCCCTCCCTTTGCAAAGACCGCTACTGTCTGTCAATCAGTATCCGGAACTGATAAAGATACTGCAATAGATCATCGTCAATATCTGTTTGCAAATTTCTCTTTACAGTCTTACATACCTCTTTGTTAGAAAGTCTCCCATCAAAGAAGTCGAGCATATCGTATGTCTTCCTTGTTACCAGCAGTGGGTCAAGAGGTGAATATCCGGTTATTGCATATGAGTCATCATCAGTCCTGTGAACAATGAGCTGCGGATTTCTGATGAGCCTCTCAGGTAATACGGGGGCCATTAACATGTTGTGCTTTTTCTCAAGGTCCCTGAGCAATATCTTCTGATAGACGCCTTCAATCCGTCCGAACTCTTTTGGCGTCAACTTACTTATTGTCCTGTATGTCTCTATGTAGAAGGCCTCTTCTGAACCTGTTCTTTTTCCCCACATTGCCGTATAGGCCTCTCTGTCCGGCGGATGCTCATCTGCTTCATATACCGTAAGAAGGCCGGGGCCCTCTGAACGGCCATTAACAGCCTCTGCATCCATATCCATTTTATAAAGTGCGTACTGGCCCAGTATCTTCTCAGCATTTTCCATATACTTTCTGAGAGAGAGCCAGAACGCTTTGCCCTCCTGCCCGCGTTCATACTTGCAGAACCACGTGCCGCAGACAGCGTCCCAAAAAGGATAGACGGTGCACACTCCCTTCCCGCTTTCGAAAAAAGGACATACGAGCGAACTGCTTCTGCCAAAGAACTCCTGAACGGTATTTTTGAGAATGAGTGTATATTTGCCGGGCCGCATTATTCCGAGCGGGGTAATGCCGATGCGTTTCCTGATCTTCTGCCGGATGCGGTATCGCCCTTCCTCATGGGCCTGATCAGTGCTGCTGAGCAGCGCTCCGGCCAGATAGTTCGGCAGGACGGGATAGTGGGTGCAGCATTTGGACCGCTCCGCAAAAAAAGTCTCTCCCTGTCCAGCAGACTTCCTGTTTCTCAGCATCGCGCAATCACTGCATGTCGCGGCGGTTTCTTCAGGAATTCCCTTTTTGAAAAAAGGAGGAAGGACCCTCCGGTACAATTCAGGGAGAGCTTCCGTAATTCTTCTTAAGTGTTTATCCCGCGCTATCTTCATTACTCCGGCCCCATTGATCGTTTTGTATGACTTTATAATTTTACACTATTGCAGTTATTCTCAGTAAAGAGAGCTCTGTCAGCGGAAATAATTTATTCACATATTCACAAATAGTTTATTACAATAGTGCATGCCGAACATCAGGATAAAACCCGTTGACCGCAGTCTCACTATAGGCAAAGAAGAACTGAACGGCTCGATCTCAAAATCCTGCGGTGCAAAGACCGGCATGACTCCCTTTCCGGCTGAAAATCAATATCTGCTCGGGATGCCTGTCTTTGACAGTCTGCCGTTTAAAAGCGCAGACCCCGTAATAATCCCCGTTGAGCAGCTGCCTCTGGCCCTGAATATACTGAAGCACACACAAAGCAGGAGTGAAATGGTCAGACAGTTGAAGTCCGAATACAAGGCCGTTGCAGAGGCCCTTCTTGAAATGCACATTGACTTTCAGGTGCTCAATCTTCAGACCTGCGACGCGGAACTGAGGAAATGGCTGATGAACAAGGGATGCGGGGGCGAGATATTCCCGCTCGATGAACCGGACCACTGGCAGATATACCCGCGCGACATGTTCGTTTATCTTAAACAGGCGGGTATTCTACTCGTGCATTCCCGGCTTTTCAGATTAAAGAAGGACCGCTCCCCCGGATGTAAAATTATTCATACGGACCTTGCAGAAGGCGGGCGTGTGCTTTTTTCAGGCAGGCATCTGATCACCGGATGCCACCCGGACAGTCCGGGCAGAGGCAGCGATGACAGGGCGCTGCGGGAGCTGCGGGAAAAAGGTATACGGACCACGGTCCTTCCGCACGCGCTTTTCTACGGTATTTCGCGCCGGAGAAAAGGCAAGAGTTTTTCACTGCATTACGATTTTCACATTGACCGGAGCGCCAGCCTGCTGAAAGGTAAGGACAATGAATATTATCTCCTGCTGGATCCGGGCTACAGGACAGGCCCTCTTATGTCCCCGCTGTCAGCGCAGAGGTCCATTGATATCATCCGGGGTATTTGTGACAGGTCGGAAGTCCACGTGCGCGTGCCGGAGAAGGTCTCCGTGCCTTACGGGACCGCGGTGGTGCAGTTTCATGACGGGAAGGTGTTGATGAGCAGCGGGGATGATGCCGTGCTTTCCACTGTTGAAGACATCGTCGGAAGCGGGAACCTCCATGTAACCGGCATTCCTGTGGCGGCATATCCCGTTTTCACTGCCGCCGGACTACACTGCCTGATAACGGAAAAGCCCTCCCCGCTTTTCTAAATCCAGAGATGCGTGCTACGGCTTTTCTTTGTTCTTATTCCATTAAGTGTTTAAGTTGTCATTCCCGCAAGTGAAGCGCGTCGGGAATCCTTCTGAAAACAAAGAAAGATTCCGGACAAGCCGGAATGATAAAGGTGTCATCTTGACTGCAACTTGGAATTATTAGCTTCTATCAATTCGCAATACTCTCTGTAGCTCAATATTACAGCGACCGGCTTGCCCTGCCTGTTGACAACAAACCGCTTCCCCTCTACAGAAGTCTGGTGCAGAATGTCCCCGAACAATGTCTTGGCCTTTGTGGCCGGAATAGATTCGAGGTCTTTTATTTTTATCTTAGTCATTAAATTCTTTAGGGCATTATAATCCCGTAACTGCGAAGGATATTACTGCGCAGACCTGTCTCGACCTTGTAAGCCCCTGTGCTGATCTTGAAGGTGTTCAATTGTGTGGCGCTCCTGAGAAGGCCGCCTCTGACCCTTTTGATCTCTTCCTTGCTGAGTTTCTGCCCTGTGGGAAGGTCTTTAATAACAATCCTTGATTTCCTCGTCTTTGACATACTCGTTCCTCCCTAAATAATAATTATTAACCGTATTCGGTAATTCCTACAGGCTGCTGAAAAAGTCTATACTTGTCATTGTGAGAAAAAGCGAGATTGCTTCGCTCGCAAAGACAGCAAAAAAACTTTTTCAGCAGCCTGCTAAAGTGAATCTTTTTAAACCTCCGCATTGCAAGTAGTATGATTCACTATTTTGTAAGTGCTGTCGTAACTGTTTTTATCTGCTCATCTGACATAGACTTTACGACACTACTCGCCACACTTTGGCAAATCTGTTGAATGTTAGGTGTTTTTATAATAACTCCTCCTTTTACGCCTTTCAGTTCTTCCTTGCTGAGTTTCATGTCTTTCGGTAAATCTTTGATCTTGATCCTTGCCATGATGCTTTCCTCCTTTTAATTGTTTACGGTTGAACATCATTAATCATGTTGATTAAATTAATCATATCATCGTCCTACCGGACGGTCAAGTGAAAATTACCCAGGCAGGTCAACCCGGATAAAAAAAGGGCGGTGATGTAAGCACCGCCCTTTTATTCTATTCATAAAATTACTCCGTCTATTTCAAGGCGTTTGTGACCCAATCCTGAAAGGCCATTTCCCTGATGGAAGACTGTATTGCAGGAGATGCGGCATACTTCCTCCTGTCGGCCTTTTTCTCAATCCTGTCTTTAAGCTTGTTCACGAGTATGTTTGTTTCGATAAAATCTTCAAACGTCTCGACAGTGACGCCGTTGGCCTTCAGCCAGTTCTCTGTGTCTCTTGCGGAGACAAGCCCGTTAAGCAGGCGGAATGAGTCCGCTGCCTTCTGGAGTTCAGCGGATGAAACCCTCACACCCATCTGCTTTGCCGCATTTGAGGCAACCTTTCTCTTGACCACTTCGTTAAGGGCCGGCTGAAAACCCCCCATTATTCTCATGTAATCGACTACCTCGGCAACTGCGATTTCGATCTCAGCATTCTTCTTTTTCACGATAAGTCCCTCCTTTTTGTTTTATCGAAAGATTAATACGACTGTCAAAGTCCTGTCTTTATACCGTCCTTTGTGAACTGTGATACCCATTGGTAGAAAAGCCTGTTCTTTATTCTCTCAATTACGACGTCATTTAATTCCGCCTTTACAATTTTCTCAACAAGGACCAACTGCTGGAAATCTTCACCCCTGAAGGGGCCAAGAACATCTCCGGCAGAGGCGTTAAACACCTTTGCCGAGATCTCCGGCACAAGCGCGGCGCGTGTCACTTCTCCAACGTATCCGCCATAATTTTTTGTTTCTTCATCTATTGAATACGTTCTGGCAAGTTTGTGAAAATCGGCCCCGTCCTCAGTTATCTGCATCAGGATCTCATTTGCAAGGCTTTCATCACTGACAACAATAACAGAGATCACGGCCGTGTCAAAATCAGGGCGGTTATTGATAAAAAATTCCCGGACCTTTTTTTCATCAGCCAGCGTTTCCCTGACAGGACCGACCAGCACCGCGGACTCGCAGAAACTTTCAAAATCCTCTTCGGAAAGACCGGCATCCTGCAGAAACCTGTATGTTTCTTCGGCGGTGTCCAGTCCGCGCATTTCCCTGAAGCTGTCGGAGAAATCCTGCAGGGCCTCATCGGAGGGAGTGATCCCTGAGAGTTCAGCTTTTTTAATGACCTCTTTTGCGATTATGATTTGAGTAAAAATGTTCTGTGCCTGTCCGGACAGGGCGAGGTATTTTACGACTTCTTCCGGAGTGACGTCGCCGTCAGAATAATTTATTTTCAAGATATTTCCCCTTTGAAAAAATATGTATAATTTAAGCACCCTATCTTTTTTTGTCAACATAACGCACTGGTGTTACGGAAAAAACTTGCAATAGGACATTCTATTGATGATAATACCACAGTCATGCCGGAGGTCCTGCGGGGGCGTCTATGTGTTTGTTCTTCTCAACGCGTTACTCGTGTTGTAAATTTTAAGAGTGAGGAAAATCGTGCTATGAAATCATCAAACTCACAGATAGATGTTGCTTTGGTCAGCATGCCTTTTTTTGCGCTCGATGTTCCGGCTATGGGACTCAGTTTGTTAAAGGCCAGGCTCACCGAGTCGAATATTTCATCGAGGGTCTTTTATTTCGGCTTTCTCTTTGCTGAGATGGTCGGCCAGGAGCGATATCTCAATGTGCTTATGGACCATTTTAGACTCTCTGATTGGGTCTTTACGAAGGCGCTGTTTGATGACAGGAGCCGCTCTCTTGAGGAAGTGATCCGGGAAATAAAAAAATATCTCGAAAAATATTCAATGAATGTTGATGTGACGAAATCAGAGATAAAGGACTTCGTTTCGTCCCGATACTTTAAGACCCAGCTTACCTCTGCAAAAATGGTTGAAAAAAAGGCGGACCTGTTTCTGAATAAATGTCTTAAGGAGGTTTTACGACATAAGCCGCGAATCGTAGGGTTTTCTTCAACGTTTCAGCAGCATATCTCATCTCTCGACCTTGCCAGGCGCATAAAAGAGAGGGCGCCGGAGACTTACATCATTTTCGGAGGCGCAAACTGCCGGGGCAGCCAGGGGATCGAGCTGCTTAAGCAGTTCCCATTTATCGACGCTGTTTTTTTAGGTGAAGCGGATGACGTGTTCCCTGAAATGATAGGGAGGGTCTTGAAAAAGGATTCGGTGGCCGGCCTGCCCGGGGTATACACTCGTGAGAATACTATCGCCGTTTCTGAAAACGGATGCTATCCCAGCGCATGGGTGCGCGATCTGGACAAACTGCCCTATCCGGATTTTGACGATTACTTCGAGCGAATCAAATCGAGTCCGCTTAAGCTTAAGAACAATCCGAAACTGGCATGTGAGACCGCGAGGGGATGCTGGTGGGGCAAATGCCTGTTTTGCGGCATGGACCACGCAAATACTGTCTACAGGGGCAAGTCTAACAAGCGTGCTCTTGATGAGCTTGAATGCCTGTGCAAAAAGTATCCCACGCGCCTTGTCCTCATGACCGACGATGTCATTGACATGAAACTCTTTAAGAATTTCATCCCCGGTCTTGCCTCGCGCAGGCTCGATATCGACCTATTATATGAAGTGCGGGCCAATCTAAAAAAAGATCATGTCCGGGACTTGAGCCGGGCAAGAGTTAACCTTGTCGGGTGCGGCATCGAAAGCCTAAGTACTCCTACCCTTAAGCTCATGCAGAAAGGGGTAACCGCTGTACAGAATATCCAGCTTCTCAAATGGTGCAGGGAAATGGGGATCACGGTGTCGTGGAATATACTTTGCGGCTTCCCCGGCGAAGCACCCGAAGAATATGATCTCATGGCAAAGCTCATGCCTTTGCTATATCATTTGGTGCCGCCAAAGATATTAAAGTTCCATCTCATTCGCTTCAGCGTCTATTTTGACAACCCGAAGCAATTCAGCCTCACAAATATCCGGCCTTCCCCTTTGTACAAATACATCTATCCCTTTGATGAAAAAGCTATCTCAAATCTGGCACTTGATTTCACCTACGATTATTCCCCTCCCTTGAGGGGAGGGGATGAAGGGGAGGGTGGAAATTATGAAGAATACACCATGCCCATGCGTAAGATGGTCGACGAGTGGAACGCAGTTTTCAGCAGGAGCTATCTATGCTCCTTCGATGACGGCGAAAGGCTTTTCATATGGGACGAAAGGCCGGTTGCCGCGAACCCACTCACAGTCTTTACAGGCGTTGAGCGCCTTGTGTATGCGGGGTGCGATGCCGCGACGGACATAAAAGGATTGCGTCGCGAAATAGAGGACTACACAGGCGATAAGTGGAAGAAAAAAGACATCGAGAAAATTATGGAGCCCATGGTAGAAGCGGGTTTGATGTTCAGTGAAGACAACAAATACCTCAGCTTGGTTGTTTCCAGCAGCGCTCACTATCCCCCATCTGAGGTGAAACAGCGATTTGAAAAGTATCGCCTTGAATTAAAGGAAAAGAATAAACAAAAAGAGCTGTTAGGCAAAGTTACGCTCACCGAACTGCCTAAAGGGAAGAAAATCAGTGTAGACGAGATAAAGAACGTGAAGCGGTTACGAAGGTAATGAATGCCCAGCCTCACCATCCTTGCCCTCGAAGCAGGGATGGTGAGGTTGGGCTACTGCGTGGTTAGTACGATTACTATTTCCAATACGGCGATTTCATGTGCTGATTAAATGCAATAGGATTCACTGTAGGCGACCTCCACTCCGGCGATATCTCGCTTCCGTATTAAACGCAATGGGATTTATACCTTGGAGTAATAATGCTGTCCACCCCGCCATAAACCTTCCTCAACTCCTCCTTGCTTACCTTCTGATCCTTCGGTAAATCTTTAATCTTGATCCTCGGCATGATGATTCCTCCTTTTGTTGAGTATTGTTAATCATATTAATCGATTTAAGCCGAGTTATCAAGCAGAAAAATCAAAAAATGGCCGTGAGTTTACAATAAATTATTCAGGAAATCAAAATTTATCATTATTGACATGGCCGTATAATGTGTATACACTTAATTGCAAGTGGTGTCATATTATACGGGGGCAGTATAATGAAAAATAATACGCAGCGCATGATTAATTATTTTAAAAACCAGGGTGGGGTTGTGCGCTTTTCTTCTGTCCTGAAAGCAGGTTTCCATCCCGATTCAGTTACTGCACTTGTTAAAGAGGGGAAGGTGGAAAAAATTGCCAGGGGACTTTATTGCCTGACTGACTTTGAATTTGCTTCCCATCCCGACCTCGTGACTGCTTCTCTTCAGGCGCCCAAGGGTGTCATTTGTCTCATCTCTGCTCTTGCATTTCATGAAGCGACAAATGAGATACCTCGCGTTGTTGACCTTGCTATTCCGCGTATATCACGTTCTTATAAAATTACATATCCCCCGGTAACGTTCTATCGCTTCGCACAAGAAGCCTGGAAAGCGGGAATTGAAAAGCATGAAATAGAGGGATATTCAATAAGGGTGTATAGTCTTGCCAAAACAATAGCTGATTGTTTTAAATTTCGTAATAAGATAGGTGTGAATGTTGCCAGAGACGCGCTTAAAATCGCTATAACGGAGAAGGGAGTAAAACCAAAAGAGATTATGCAATATGCTAAAATTTGCCGGGTCAATAATGTCATGAAGCCGATACTCGAAGCCATGCTATGAAAAAAGATATTAAAAATATAGAGGCCTCTGTTCGAGGGCAGCTCCAGAATAAGGCGAAAGAAACACATCGACCTTTTGCGGAAATATTGCAATATTTCGGGATGGAAAGATTCCTTTATCGGCTGAGCCGTTCTGAATATGCCAATAGATTTATTCTCAAAGGCGCATTGATGTTTACAGTCTGGCATATCCCTCAGAGGAGGACCACTCTTGATATTGATTTCCTGGCGCGATTTGATAATCAGACAACAAGTATTGAGAAAATGGTAAAAGATGTTTGTAAAACTGATGTGATTCCTGACGGTCTTATATTTGATTACAATTCAGTGAAAGGACAGAGGATAAAGGAAGACGCGGATTATGAAAGAGTACGGGTGAAGTTTGCAGGATTTCTCCAGCGTTCCCGTATACCGATGCAGATTGATATCAGCTTCGGTGACAGCATTTTATCGGGGGCTAAAACAATCGAATACCCTGTTATTTTAGATTTTCCAATGCCCCGGCTAAAGGGATATCCGGCAGAGAGCGTTGTAAGCGAGAAGTTTGAGGCTATGGTTAAGCTTGGCGCTATTAACAGCAGAATGAAAGATTTCTATGATATATGGCTTATGATGCGCCAGTTTGATTTCGATAGTTCAAAACTTGCCGAGGCATTAAAGAGAACTTTCACACATCGCAAGACGGCATTCCCCGATGGCAGGAATTTTTTCGCAGAAGATATCTATAACGAAAAATCCGATCGTCAGACACTTTGGAAAGCATTCTTGAACAAAGGAGATATAAAGCACACTCCTCAGGAGTTATCAGCAGTTGCAAAAGAGATAGAACAATTTCTCTTAAAACCGCTTGATGCTATCAAGAAAGAACAAAGATTTAACGAGCAATGGACGGCTCCGGGGGCATGGAGATGATACCAATAAAGCCTAACACTTCTTCCTCTGTGTCTCGTGTCTCTGTGGTGAAAAGGCTTCTTGAAATCACAGTGAAATGTTATTATGAGTATATACAAGATGCTATCCGGGAGGACAAAACATGAATGACCAAGAGCTTCTTAATCGCATAACGTTTAATCCGGCGATATTTGGCGGCAAACCGATTATTCGGGGGATGCGAATAGCGGTAGAACATATTCTCGGAATGCTGGCTGCCGGTTCTACAACTGAGGAAATATTAGAAGGGTATCCTTATCTGGAAAAAGAAGATATACAGGCCTGCCTGGGCCTTAATTACCGTTGAGAGATTTCGAATAAGAGTTCGTACTGATCCTTCGGTAAATCTTTAATCTTGATCCTCGGCATAATGTTTGTCTCCTTTAAGTTGAAAATATTTCAGGTTGCGGTCAGGATTGAATTGAACCCGGCTACAACCAATTCTCAGGGTAGAGCAATACTTTCCGGTTTGCCTCCCATACGCTATAAGTTTGCATGATGCTCCAGGTCGCCCCCCCAAAAACCTTTTTTAATTCTTCTTTGCTGACTTTCTTGTCTTTCGGAAGGTCCTTAATTTTTATTTTTGCCATGATAATTCCTCCGTGCTCAGTATGGATTTGGAGGGCAAACTTCAATCCGATAAGCTATTTGTATGCGCCCCCTCTGAAATCGACTATATCAACAAAAATAGTTCTCGCTTCGGTATTAGGTTTCAAAATAATCCTTATCTTTCCTTTACGGATGCGATAATAACCTGCCCATTCACCTTTCAATTTTTTTACGTCTATATTTATGTTTAAGCCGGTTATTCTCAGGATAAAGTCCTTGATCGAAGCCCTGACTTTATCTCTTATCCCCTGCTCTTCAATAAAATCATTTGCCCTTTTTGAATATTCTATGTCCCAATTCATATGGCGATTTTGTCGGCATATACGGCTTTCTTCTCAGGTTTTTTATAGCGCCGGGCAATATCGCTCATTTCCTTTACCGAGACATCAGGAAAGAACATAAGCCGCATCGTCATTAGCTCCTCTTCCAATGCCTCTTTCACGGACTCCTTGATGATCGTCTTTAATTCCTCATGTCTGCTCGTGGTCGGCATATTTTAATCCTCCTCATGCTTGTTCTTGTGACTTTAAGACTCATTTAATATAGGATACAATAAGGCCACAGAAAATTCCGGCTCCGGCATTGCCGCAATTACCGAACCGATCCGAGTTGCCGCTGCAACGGTCCTCTCAATATATCTTCCAACTTGGCGGTACTGCAAGCGTATTGAACGCAACGGGATTCAATGGAGACAAGGTGCTGCTCTGAGTGCTGTAAGATAACGTCAGCCCGCCAAAAATCTTCTTCAACTCCTCCTTGCTCACCTTCTGATTCTTCGGTAAATCTTTAATCTTAATCCTTGCCATGATGATTGCCCTCCTTTATATTTTTAATCATATTAATCAACTTGAACTGGTTTATCAAGTGAAAAGTCACGGGTTGCCCTTGCAATTATCTCTTAAGCTTCGCAACGAGGATTGAGAAAATGCTTTTCTCCTCCGTTACCAGTTCAGCCGTTGCTGTCATGCCTGCCTTAATAAAATATTTCGCCCCCCTGATCTCGTAGTACGGCTCCTTCAGCGAGCCGCGAACAGTGTAGACAAACCCGAGTGCGCCGCTTTCAACAGCGGACGGGGAAACAGAAACAACTTCGCCCCTCCGTGTTCCATAATCGGTATACGGGAAGGCGTCAAACTTATACTTGACGGGCATACCTTTTTTTATGAACCCGATGCCTTTGTTTGCCACAGTGATGTCCATGTACAGAGGGCTGTCAGCGGGGACAAGGGTGCAAAGCAGGTCAGCGTCTCTTACATATTCCCCTGTGTTCTTGAAGTAAAGCTCGGACACTGTGCCGGCCTGTCCGGCGCGGATGATATTCCCGTACCCTTTTTCTCCGGATGAAGATGACCCCGCGCCATCCTTGATTGACAGCATATCAGTGTTTCTCTCCTGCTCATTCTGAAGGGACCGGAGTGTCGTCTCCCGCTCGATACGGAGGTTCTTCAGCTCCTTTTCAAGCATCCTCTTTTTGTTCAGATGGTCCGTACGTGATTTTTCGATGTCCTTCTCAAGGAGCTGTTTCTCCGTTATTGCGATCTCATGCTGGGCAGTGAGTTTTTCAACCTCCCCGCGTGAACGCTCAAGCCTGCTCTTTATGCTGTTATAATCTCCGATGGATGTAAGGGACTTGTCAAAAAGTCTTTTTGTGTTTTCAAATTCCTTCGCAAAGCTTGCAATTTCATTTTTCATAAATGCAAGGTCTGTTGCATTGGCCTTTAATGCCGCGCTGTTCTGGTCGAGTTTGAGTTTCTTCATGTTCAGCTCACCGGTAAAATCGCTGTCCGCCTGCTCCAGCGCATCATGCAGGGAGGATATCTTTGTGTCGTAATACTCTTTTTTCAGGGGGATTATCTGGTCCAGCTCTTCCACTTTTGACGTGTACGCCAAAGTCTCCTTGGAACGGATGACAAAGAGGGGGGCGTTTTTTTCAACGGTCTGCCCCTCAACGATCAATATCCTGTCAATGTACCCGTTGCGGTCTGAAAGCAGCTTGATCTTGTTTGATCCGGGCTGCGCAACCGCCTTGCTTTCAACAACTACATCGATCTTCGCCACTAAAGAATAGATGAGCGCGACAACCAGCAGGGCTATAAGCAGATAGAGCAGCCCTCTCGCAAAAATGGCGGGCATCCTCTGCAGGTGCTCTGTCACGAGGACATTTTCCGACGGGGAACCCTCAGGGGCCATTTCAATAATTTCAGTAATGTTTTTTTCTTCGGGACCTTTTTCTTCCATCTTCATATGTTTAACTGCTGGTAATTCAGGTAATGATACAGACCCTGTTTTTCCATCAGCTCCTCATGCGTTCCGCTCTCGACGACCTCCCCGTTATCAAGCACCACGATCCTGTCGGCGTGCCTGACGGTGCTGAGCCTGTGCGCGATAATAAGCGCTGTCCTGTCCTTCAATATTGCGTCCAGATTTTGTTGTATCGCCTTCTCGGACTCCGTATCGAGCGAACTTGTGGCCTCGTCAAAAACAAGGATTTTCGGTTTGCTGTAAAGCACGCGCGCTATAGCGATCCGCTGCTTTTGCCCGCCGGAGAGCTGCAGGCCGCTCTCTCCCACCTTGGTTTCATAGCCCATTGCAAGGTTTGAAATAAAATCATGCGCGTTTGCCAGCTTTGCGCCCTCTATGACCTTGTCCATGGTCTCGCCCTGGTCGTGCATGGAGATATTCTCACGGATCGTGCCGTTGAATATGAAATTTTCCTGCAGGACAAACCCGACCATCTTGCGCAGGTTCGACAGGTTGATATTTTTAATATCGAATCCGTCCACCAGTATCTTGCCTTCCGAGGCATCATAAAAACGCGCAAGCAGTTTTACGAGCGTCGTCTTTCCTGAGCCGCTCCTGCCGACGATCGCCACTGTCTGGCCCGGTTCAATTTTTAAACTGATATTTGAAAGAATATACGCGTCGTCATCGCCGCCGTAGCGGAAAAAGACATTCTCAAACGCTATGCCCCCGCGCGGCTCATGGATGACAACACCAGAAGCGTCATCCATGGACTCAGGGAATTCCGGTTTTGCGGTCAATACATCATTGAGCCTGTCGATGGAGACGAGCGTCTGCTGGATCTCGTCCCATGAGGTTATCATTCTGTTGACGGGAGTAATTACGCTCCCCGTAAGCGCCATAAAGGCCATAAGCTCGCCGACGGTTATGGAGCCGTCCATGACCTTGTGGGCGCCGTACCAGAGGATGACCGTCGAACTGAGCGTCCCTAAAAAATCCCCGATGGAGTTGAAATAAAGCGCTGTATTATAGAGTTTGAAATCAATATTGAGGGCCTTGATAAACTTGTCCTCCCATTTCCAGCGCACGGGATATTCAATATTCATTGCCTTTACGGTGTCAATCGCATTGATCGATTCTATCAGGTGTGACTCCGACTCGCTCCGCGCCGCGAAGGAGTCGATGTTCAGCCGTTTCAGCACAGGGGTAAAGACAAGCGTCATCACGATAAAGACCGGGATGAACAAAAGCACCAGCCCTGTCATCTGCATGTTGTAGTAGAACATGAGCGAGAGGTATACGATTATCAGTATAGAGTCGAGCACCAGCGTCAGGGCGGTATCGGTGAGAAATTTCCGTATCTTCATGTTCTCGCCAAAGCGGGTGATAAAGTCCCCGATCTTGCGGACCTTATAATATCCGAGAGGGAGCGCCAGCATATGCTTATAGAAGTACACCAGCATCCTCAGGTCGATCTTCATGCTCGTGTGCACAATCAGATACTGGCGGACGATCATGGTCAGGATGCGGAACACCAGAACAATAAGCATCCCGGTGAGCATGATGTTCAGCATGGACACATTCTGGTGCATCAGTACCTTGTCAATCACATTCTGGGTGAATATCGGGGTGGCAAGGCCGAAGATATTGAGGAGAAGCGAGGCCAGGAATATTTCGATAAGGATAGCTTTGTACGGGGTGACGAACTGAATAAAATTCCGGTAAGACGTCTTTTCTTCCTTCTGTTTTTCAAATTCCGGGGTCAGGTCGAGCGTGAGCGTTATGCCGTTCCAGCTCTTTTCAAAATATTCCCGTGAATATTTCCTCAGTCCCAATGCAGGGTCGGCAACCCATACGGACTTTTCATTCGCCTTATAAACGACAACATAATGAAATCCCTGCCAGTGCACAATGCACGGCAGGCGCACGGAGCTCAGCCCGGCATAATCAAGCTTCAGCCCCCTTGCAAGAAACCCGACCTGTTCCGCTGCTGCGGCAAGGCCCGCAAGCGAAGACCCGCTCAGGTCCACATGCGCAAGCTCCCTGAGCTTCGCGGAAGAAAAGTTCTTCCCGTAATATTTTGCTATCATCATGATGCAGGTGGTCCCGCAGGTCATTTCATCATACTGGTAGATGAAGGGAAACCGTATGTTGCGGCGATAAAAAGAGGTCAGCTTTTTCGCGTGTTTCTTTTTCTCATCAGCGGCAGCGGGTCCTTCCTGAGGCGCCCCGGGGCCGACCTTCGTCTTCCTGAAAGACGCCAGTTCCTGCTTTATGATCTCCTCATACGGCACAGGAGGTTTATCGGTAAGGTAAGACTGTATGCGGTCCTCAATGATCTTTTTCAGTTTGGGAGAATTGCGCATTATGGATTGAAAGGCATCTTTTGAAAGCGAAAACAGGTGACAGTCGGTGAGACAGACAACATCCGCAAAACGTTTTGAGGTCTCAATAAGGGCCTTTTCGCCGAAGAAATCACCTTCCCTCAGGAAGTTTATTACCTCCTGCCTGTTGTCCTCCCAGCGCAGCACTTTTACCTTGCCGCTCTCGATGAGATAAAATTTGTCGCCCTCGGAGCCCTGCCTGAATACCACATCTCCCTCTCTGAAGTGTTCGGCAGTGAAGCTCCGTACCAGCTCCTGCAGTTCTTTGGGAGATACGGACGAGAGCTCTGTGCATGATTTAAGGAAACGGTGGATGGAGGCCGCCCTGATAAATTTATCGAAATATTCCCTCAGCTCCGGCCTTGAAAAAAGATAGGCATTGAAATCCTTCTTGCTGATCACAAGCAGCACACTGTCTTCAGAAGCGCGGGCCGATGCGTTCCTGCGGCTGTCGGTGATCAGGGCTGTTTCACCGAAGTGGTCTCCCCTGGTCCTTACTCCAAGATTTACCTCCTGCCCGTCGGCCGCCTTCTGGACTATCCTTACCTTGCCGCTGTAAACAATATAATAATTGTCTCCGGGGTCGTCCTGGCTGAAAACCACCTCGCCGGTCTGCACCTGCTTCAGGTGGACAACAGCCACCAGTCCCGACAGGTCCTCGTCGCTGTAGACCGAAAAGAGGGGCAGCTTCCTTATGAAATTCTGGATCTCTTTACTTTCCATTTTCTCTGTTCCGGGTTCCTATTGTAACTTATTTACAAGCTGTTCTATTTCTCTTGTATAAAGATGATATGTCCCGATAAGAAGCATATAGTCCACCAGCGTCCTCACCATATCGATCTGCGCTGAGATGTATGTTGTCTGATAATCGAGCGTGTTCAGGGCGGTGCTCTTTTCCCCAATGAGCCTTTCGATCTCGTTGTCAAGATTGTTTTTGGAAATCCCGACAATTTCCCGGTCCAGTCCCATTTTCATCTTCACTGTCTGAAAATCATCGAAGAGCTCATCAACGGTATTTTCAATGACGCCCTTACGGTTCATTATCTGGATCCTCGCCTGCTCCATCCTGCTCTCAGTCGTTAAGACATCGCTTCTTGCCGCCCTGTTGATGACAGGGAACAGCAGGGTCCCGGTTATCAGCGCCCTGTAGTTTGAGGACGATATGTTGCCAATCGAATCCCGTCTGTTATTAAGATCATTGCCGTCGTAGCCTGCTTCCAGAGAAACACTAAGGTCAGGCTTCAGGCCGCTCACCGCCTTCAAGCGGTCCTTTTCCAGTTTTTTCAGGTCATTATTAAACTGGATCAGGTCGATATCAGCATCCTCTATCTTCGTTCTTGACTCAACAATGGAAGGCTCTGTAAACCCGCTTATTACGGTTTCCGGCATGGTTGCGGGCACGACCTCCGAAACAGCTGCCCGTTTAGGTTCCTCATATATGGCGAGCATGAGCCTGTCCTGCTGTTTTGTCTTCGCGCTTGCCAGATCGAGCAACTGCTTGTCCTGGCTGAGGAGAGCCGCCTTCAAAGTGTTGAGCTCTGTTATCGGCAGCTTCTGGGCCTTCACTTTTTCATCAACCATTTTATAGATCTCTTCAGTGTTTTTTCTTATTTCAACGGAAAGCCTTAGTTCTTCAGAAACGCTGTAGAGAAGAAAATATTCCCTGAATACATTAAAAAGTATATTCGCCTTAGTGTCCTCATAAGCCTCATTCGCAGTGTCTCTGTCTATGACGGCTTTATTGATCTCCAGATTTGTGATCTCGCGACCGAAGCCTTTCAGCACAGGCTGACTGTAGTTTAAGAAGACACTTGATGTGTATTCGCTTACGTCAGGCCCGTTAATAAATGAATTTGCGTCTCTTGCCGTGGAAAAATTGACCGAGGCCGTGCCCCCGATCATATTGGCTTGGGAGAGTGAAACAAGGAGCTCATCGGTTTTAGCGCCGCTGTGGCCGTTGAGGTTGTTGTCAGTGTTGTTTTGGCTGTACGAATAGGAGGACTGGACCTCCGGGATAAAAATAGACCTCTTTAAAGCAACGGTATAATCGGATATGTCTTTGTTCAGTCTGGAATATTGCAGCGATTTGTTTTCTTTCAATGCAGCGGAGAGAGCGTCTTCTAATGACAAGTGGAGAACCCCCGGGGTGTCGGCTGAAAAAGCTGTGGTTACGGTCGCTGTGCAAAGCATGAAAGTCAAGGCAAGACATTCCAATAACTTTATCATTCGTAATGTTTAACCTGCATCGGGCTTTTTACTTTCCTCATCGGCCGGCATAACTCAACGTTTAAATACTATAAATTCTGCCTCTGACAAAAGTCAAAAAGCCAGTGGATTTATGGAGGCAAAAAGTCACTCCTGCTGAACGATATGGTTTAACGCGCCTGGGAAGACCCTATTGTTCTTACGGTTGAAAGAAGGCTGAAAGGGTTGTCGTACGCCGCTTCAGGTTCGTTTTCCCATATATAAACAAACCGTCTCAACGCCGAGGCAATTAATTTCTTTTCAACAGCGCACTTCTCTCTCTTTCTTTCAATGCTGATATCTCCTTTAGAGAGAACGCTTATGAAACATTGCGAACATAACCGGTAGGCCCAGCAGTTCCGGCACATATCTTCACATTGACCGACATATATTTCAAGAAGCCTTTCAGCCTTTTTAATGTCAAAGCCCTTTTTATAATTACCGATGTCATAAGCAGGCGCATGAAATTTCTCGCACGGATAGAACATGCCCGAAGAGGAAACAAACAGCCTTGCGATGCCGGGTACGCAGGTCCTGTTCGGATGACATTCAACAGCCGCGGGACTGATATCTCTTTTTGCAAACAGATAGGTTTTGAGGAATATGTTACTGAAAAATGCATGGTTGAACTGATTTTTATTATGATACGACTCTATATACATTTCCACGAGTCTGTCTAATCTGTCTGAATGCTTTTTTGCCGCTGCATCTGAGACCTTATAAAAGTCGGTGTCAAGATCATAAATGCCGTTAATTGTCACTGAAACATTGGCGAATAATTTACTGCTGAAATATCTGAATATCGTCAGGATATTATCATTCAGGTTTAATGTGCAATTCACTGAGACTTTCTTGTTGAAGTAATCAGGGTCAATCCTTTTTATCTTTTTCAGATTATTTATGACCTTGAAATGCGTGCCATTGCCATTGCCGAATATCCTCGCGGAATCATGAATGGCCCTGGGGCCGTCAATACTTGTTTGAATCTCAACGTCGTTTGCGATCACAAACCTGATCATCTCATCATTAAGCATCGTCAGGTTGGAAATAATTCTTATGGTCGGTTTTGTTTCACTCTTTTTGTTTATATAATCTATGGCCTTTCTGACCAGCCCCCATTTCAGTAAAGGCTCTCCTCCATAAAATGAGAGGTGCCCCCCCCTCTTCCGGTCAACGTTGTCAAGGTAACAGTCGATGCTCCTTTTTGCAACCGGCCAAGTCATGGATCTGTTATTATGGAGACGCTGCCCTTCATACTTGCCGGAAAAAGAACAGTAGGCGCACCGCTGGTTACATTGCTCCGTAACGTTAAGCATGAGCTGTCTCATGCCGTTTGAGAAGTTTTTACGGATATTTTTTTTCTTGAGGACTGCGGAATAATCTACCTTGAGAAATGGCTGCAACAAACCATTTTTTTGCGCTTTCCTGATAAAACCGACAGCCGCACGGAATTCATCAATGGACATCTGCGGGCTGTATTTTTTTTTCAACTCACTGACATTTTCGCAAGTAACATAATCATCGAGTATCCGGTAAACAGGTTCTTCAACGCTTACAACGGCATTTGAGAAAGTGTCGTAGAGGTAATAGTTCCCGGAAGATCGTATCTTAAAATAACCGATGTTTTTCATATGGAATAAAAACAGGCAGGGACAACGAGTGTCCCTGCCTATATGAGATAATTATAATTCTATCTGTTTGCCAGTTTCAGTTTTTACTGTACCCATACAGTTCCCCCCGCAATCGTCTGCTCTCCTGCTCCTTAATCCGCCCTTAATTTTTTTCATATCATCTTTAGATACCTTTTTCCCTGTAATGTCCCCGATCCTTACTTTTGATTTTTTCTTTTCCATTATACATCCCTCCTTTATTTTGATTGTATAGTCAAGGCACGGACTGCGAGTGTCCCTGTCTGTATGTGATAATTATAATTCTATCTGTTTGCCGGTTGCAGTTGATACCGACCCCATACAGTTCCCTCCGCAATCGTCTGCTCCCCTCATCGTTGGTCTGCGCGCAAGTCCGCCCTTGATCTTCTTCATGTCATCTTTAGATACCTTTTTCCCCGTAATGTCCCCGATCTTTACCTTTGAGCTTTTCTTTTTCATGGATACATTCCTCCTATATTGGATGGTTATATTCAGCGCAAGGCGCTGATCTCTTTTTTGTGATTTCTGACAGATGGCCAATGTTCCTTCAAACCGGTAAATATATTGTCTGTGTTAATCGATTTAATTAGCATGAATTATTTTTACAATTTTGTACTTATTAAGTAAAGTGAAAATTACCATTCTTTGAAAAAAATATACACAATTAAATAAAAGCTTCTATGACGTCCTAAAAAAAAGGACAGCCGAAACGGCTGTCCTTTTTTTTATTGTCAACTGAATGAATGCCTAATCTGTAACTTTCAAAACCTGTCCTTCGCTCAGAAGGGGCGAAGTCAGCCTGTTAAGCTTTTTGAGACGGGTTGAATCCGTATTGAATTTTCTGGCGATCATTGTCAGGGTCTCGCCTCTTTTCGCGCGATATTTACCGTTAGGCAGGAGGTCTTCTTCAAATGAAAGCATGTCGCTGCCCTTGCCGCCTCTGAGAGGCACTTTTAATTTTTGCCCGACCTGAAGCCTGCTTCTCCTGCTTATCTTGTTTGCCTTTACTATTGTGTTGACATTCGTGCGGTATTTAGCGGCGATACGCGCCAGGGTGTCTCCTCTTCTTACTACGTGATATATGTACTCATTATATTCATTCTTTGGCAGTGACGACGTCGGTATAGTATCAAGCTTTGCCAGTAATGTATTGCCGATACCGACCGGGACATTAAGCGGATATTTAGTTGGCGGCGTCATCTGCCTGCGGAGTTCGGGATTCAAAGCTATCAGTTCCTCGGAAGGAATGCCCATTGACTCCGCCATTGTCTTTAACTGGACCGGTTTTTCAACGGTAACACTTTCATAAGCAGGCGGGCTGTCCGGCGCTTCAAATGTAAAACCGTACCTTACAGGGTCCTTCATGATATGCAGCGTTGCCAGGAACCTCGGCACATACCGCGCTGTTTCGCGGGGAAGCCTCGCGTAGAGGTCCCAGAAGTTGTCGAGATAGTTGATCTTCTGGTTCCTGATAACCCTTAAAACATTTCCTTCCCCGCAGTTGTATGCTGCAAGTACTGTTGTCCAGTCGCCGAACATCTGGTGCAGTTCTTTCAGATAAGCGATTGCGGCAGAGGTAGATTTTACAGGATTCAGCCTTTCGTCAATCCATGTGTCCCTTTTCAGGCCGAACTTGTAGCCTGTGGAAGGTATGAACTGCCAGAGACCGAGCGCGCGCGCCGGGGACAATGCATTTACCTTAAACCAGCTTTCGATATGGGGCAGCCACGACAGCTCTTCAGGCAAACCGGCCTCTTTCAGAGACCTTACCATTGCCTCCCTGTACCTGCCTGAACGTTTCACGGACTCTGTAAAAAAGTCACGTTCGGGGCCTTGAAAGGACTTGATCTCCCTTTCCACATACTCATTCATTGTCAGAGGGATTTCCTTGTGGTTGCCGTTGACCGTCCTGAACCTTGATGTATAAATCTCGAGGACCCTTTTGGAGATCATAAACCGCAGGTCTTCTTTTTGCCGGATAAACTCGGGATGGCTTTCTGTGTCCACCTTCAGAACAAGATTGTAGGCTTCATCAAGGGCGTCAATGGCCCTTTCGAGGTTGCCTTCAGCCCAGAGGTCCTGAGAAGTATTGCAGTAATCCAGCGCAGTTTCAAGAATGTCCTCATTGTCAATATTACTGCCGTTTTCAGCCTCCGCGGGATTATCGATGTCCGGATCGTCTTGAGAATCAACAGGCTTGTCCTTATCATTTTCAACTGATGAGACCAGGGCCGCTTCCTGAACACTCATACTTATCTCTTTAACTTTCTCTGCTTTAGTCTCCGGGCTATTGTCCTTGTTAATGAGGTCTGAAAATTCAGCCTCGCTTTTTTTCTCATGAGTGACCTTTGATTCACGATGTGATACTTCCGGCAGATTGATCTTTTGCTTTTTTACAACCGGTGTAGTAGATATAGTACAACCTAAGGTCAAACACACGATCAGGAAAACGAAATTTCTATAAAATGTAATATGCATCAACAACCTCCTCTCCGTAAAACCATTAAATGCCCCAAATGAAAACACTACCCCTTTTAAAATTAGAATACTATATCAGATTTCTTCCTCATTCCACAAACAAAAAATAATATATATTAAAGCAAGATTAATACCAGTAAAGTTAACACCCTCAGCTTTTTAAAATGGTTATACTTAACATAGTTACGAAGTTCAATGTCTTCTTGTCAGTTACTACTTGATTCAATTTTTTGACTATTGTATGTATAAGTATACAGTTCACCGGCATAGCTAACGAAGGTGATGAGGTGAAAAATTGCGGCCGGGGAATGATATGACTTATCTCATTGTTTGAGGCCGTTTATATTTTTTATCATTAAAACATGAAAGTTCCAATTGTCAAAGAATGGGGTTCATGGGCGGTGTTTTTCTCATCCGTTCTCGCCGGACTTATCTCAGGCCTGCTGACAAGGCCATGGTTGACAGGGAGGGAATCCGGCAGCAAAACCGCACTTACTGTTCTGGGACTGACACTTCTGATAAACTCAAAAAATCCTCTTACCTCGGCATTGAGGGCAAAAGAAAAAAGAGAGCACATTATGTGGTTTTCATTTTTCGCACTTACGGGGTTTGCATCACTGGTCCCCTTTTTGATCGAAGGGCTAAGGACATTCTTGATCTTCTCATTGCTGATAGCAAGCTACGCGGTCCTTCTGTCTCGCGGGAAGGAACATCACATAGTTACCGAATTGAACGGATTTGCACTGCTGACCATTGCCGCGCCGGTCGTTTATTTTGCAATGACCGGGGAGATGTCATGGAAACTGTATCTCGCTGTCACAATGTTCTTTGCGGCAGGTGTTTTCAAGGTGCGGGTAAGGACCAGGAAGACGCTTTTTTTCAGGCGGCTGATGATACTTTATTGCGCTGCCGCAGTTAGCGTATTTTATCTTTTGGATTTCTCTACTCTTCTGCTTTTGCCTCTCATTGAAAATATAGCGACCGCTGTCTGGCTGAGGGAGGAAAAACTCAGGACCACAGGCAATATAGAATTGACCAAGGCAATTATTTTTATCGTTCTTATGGGGTTTTTCTGGCGTTGATCAGATGGTAAAAAAAGACCCTCCCTGCATGACAGGAAGGGCCCTTTCAGTGAATTACAGTTTAACTACATTGACTGCCTTTTGGCCCTTAGGTCCGTTTTCAGTATTAAAGCTGACTGAGTCACCTTCGGCAAGGGACTTGAAGCCATCGCCGTCGATCGAAGAATAATGGACAAATACATCCGCGCCATCTTCACTTGAGATAAAGCCATAGCCTTTTGCTTCATTGAACCACTTTACTGTTCCTTTTGCCATTTTTTCCCTCCTTACTTTTGGACTAAAGCTTCAGAGCACATCTCCATTAACAAAAAAGACCACAAAGCAAAAGTCTTTGTGGTCCTTACTTCGTTACTTACAAAAACTTCTGAAACTCCGGGAGAAATTATGGCATCTCCCAAAAAAATTGTCAATGAATTTTTAGGTTGTTGTGATAGCAAAGGGATAATGACCCCCAATAATTGCAAAGGTAAAATGTCCCCATCAAGGAGGAGAAGCTTATGGAGGGTCTGGGTCAAACCTCTATTAGATATTTAAAAGCCGATAATTGTCACTTCTTTATATCACAACTATCCGGTTCTAACATTAAACTTGCAGCTATTTAAATTCTTCCATGGAAAGTACGATAATAGGATATGCTTTCCAAAAGATTCATATTGTCTATTCTGCTGATAATTTCTATTTGTCTCTCCCCTG
The DNA here is from genome assembly GCA_016214845.1 of Nitrospirota bacterium. Classification (NCBI taxonomy): domain Bacteria; kingdom Pseudomonadati; phylum Nitrospirota; species Nitrospirota bacterium. Next base: position 54,627 of record JACRMS010000035.1, read on the forward strand.
TCGCCAGCAAGACAACTGCAGAAAAAAACCAGTTGGACGTATCCGGGTTTGTTAATAAGGATGTTACATTCAAAACCAACCTTCACTTTACCGGCAAATACTGTGACGAATGCCATGAGAAGATACCCGGAAAAGATAAAGCTGCTCATTTAAAGTTCGGCGGAGATTTCACTCAGTTGTGCAGATGCCATGGTTATACACCGGCCACCTACATACATCCTGTGGAAATAGAGCCGTCCAAAGAAAAAAAGGCAAGGATTCCGAAGGACTTCCCTCTTAAAAACGGGAAGATTACCTGTACCACCTGTCACGATATTTACAAACAGTGTCAGGAAAACCCGGAGTTTGTTCAGACCGGTGAGTGGGAGCGGAGATATTACAGGCTGCAGATGCTGTTTCTCCGGGGAGATGTAAAAAAGAGGACGGATATATGTTTTAAGTGTCACGAAGAACAAAAATACCAGAAACTCAATCCTCATATGCAAAGGGATGAAAAAGGCAAGATCATTCCCGAGATATGCCTTTACTGCCATGTGGAAAAACCGGATGAAAAAACCGCCGACTACAAGGACGTCAAGCTTATCGGCGATTTAAAGATGATCTGCCAGAGATGCCACGGCGATATGATCAGGCATCCAGGAGGGATCGACCACTACCGGGTACCCTCGACCAAAATGTACATAAGAATGCAGATGCTGGAAGACAAGTTCGAAACAGTGCTTCCGCTTGACGAAGAAGGAAAGCTTACCTGCATTACCTGCCATAACCCGCACGAGAAGGGGGTCATCCCTAAAGGGCGGCGCGGCGCAAAGGGAGCAAGCGAAAACTACAGGCATCGTCTGCCTAAAATTCTCTGCCAGGCGTGTCACGGAAAGCTGGAAGATTTGTATTAATATCTCCGCTGAATTTGAAGCCGGAACCAAACAGCAATATGTTAAAATAATCCCCGTTCAGGAAACTTTCTTCAGCAAATGGATCAAAAGCTGGATATTGTGTCCCGCCTGTTATTGATTTTGCACAAATTAAAACAAAATATATTTGGAGGATTAAATGGCCGAAGAGAAAAAAGAACCCTGGCTGAATTACCTTGCCTTGACAACTATTATATTTGCGGTGTGCGCAACTTTGTCCACTTTCAAAGGCGCGGGATATTCCACCCGCTCGGTGCTGGCCCAGTCCCAAGCATCAAACCAGTGGGCCTACTACCAGTCCAAAAGCATTAAAAGCTATATTTATGAGATACAAAAAGAAAAGCTCGAACTTGAACTCATTGAAAAAAGATCTCAGCTCCCTTCACCAATAATCGAAGATTATGAGAAAAAGATTGATGCCTATTCCAAAAAAATAAAAAAATATGAAGAGGAGAAGGCGACAATTGAAAAAGAAGCGAGAGATGACGAATTTATTAGGGATGGTGCGCAAATACATTCCCAGATGTTCGGGATGGCGGTGATATTCCTGCAGATAGCAATACTGCTTTCATCAGTCGCCGCGCTGTTAAAGAAGAAGCCGGTCTGGCTGCTCGGTCTTTTATGCGGGGTGGCAGGCGTGTTTTATTTCGCCAATGGCTTTTTACTCTTTATGAAATGACGTGGACAAGCTGTTATCTTTCACTTTTTGCTGCTGTGCAAATCCGGGGAAACACACCTGGTGATCAAAATCATTTCGCCATCTCCAAAAAAGAAAATAGCTCCAGGTATGGGCGCCGTTGCTGAAACTATCAAGGACTATGTGATGCCCGAATCCGATAAGCACTCCTGTAATCCACAGGTCCCAGCCGGTCAGCCATGAAAATATAAATAAAAAGAATACCCATTCCCATCCGTGCAATATTAACCTTGCTTTCTGTAATTTACCAGCATAACAAACTCTGAAAAATTTCTTTACTTTAAAAGGCCGGCCATATTCAATTAAGTAGTCAATGATATGGTCTAAATCGATGAATATACCAGACATCAGGCAGGCAAAAGCCAGTTCCCAGGACCTGGTAACTGAATAAAGCCCCCCTGAAATAACTGCTGAGAATGCCGTATGCTCTTCAAGCTTCATGGTTAGTTATGCAAGATAAAAATAAACTTCCGCAGTACCGTTACTATACCACACATGCACTGATAAATCAGCCATGTAAGCTCCGATAGTTTTATCGGCTTAATAAGTTTTAACTTTAATTGAATTTAATATTATATTGAGGAAGCAGAGTGGTTGGAAAAATTATAAGCAATCATAGGGTTGTGACTGTTTAAAAAGATATACTTTCAATCTGCGGTCCTGTCGAACTCACATAATAAAAAAAGGGAAGCATGCAACATGCTCCCCTTTTTAAAATTTAAGTGTTATTTACTTTTCAATCATCTCTATCATCGTTGCAATCTTTTTTGTCATGCCTGTCGTCTCTATCACGCTCTTCCTTATCCTCTCTCTTTCTATCTTCATTGTCCTTATCGTGAGGAACACGGATTTTCACCTTAGCTGTACTGATGTTGCCTGAACAATCTGTTGCTGTTATGGTTACGGTATAAATCCTGCCTTTACCGCGGCCTGAACGCTCAGCACGCAGTTGCAAGGAAATCATTCCTGTAGCCTGGTCTATTACCGGCTGAGTCCAGTCAGGTCCCATGTCTCCGCTGCCTAAACCATATTCAGGTTCATTGCTCTTAACGTTTGCGTTTAGTGTAACAGGACACCCGCTGTTGTCGGATGCGTTTGCTGCAATAGCAATATTAACCATTTGATGGTTTGGCGGCCAGAGGATATATTTATTTGCAACAGGTTTAATTGTCGGAGCCGTGGAATCAATTATCTGAACTGTAACGCTTTTTGTCTCCGGTAAATTATATACATCAGACACCTGAAGGCTGATTGTATGAATACCGAGGCTCAGGTTTGATACCACACAATCAGGAAGCATGGCAGTTCCTCCCACCGGCTGAATATCTCCGGAACATAATACAGTTGTTCCATCTGTCCATTCATAATGCAAAGGGTCGTTATCTAAATCAGATACATCAGCCGTCAATACTACAGGTGTGTTAATTTGATAAACACCTGATCCGTTCGGGGCTGCATGAGGTGCGGAGTTGCTTAATGTCAATACCATGTTGTTTGATGATGTTGCCTGCCCGTCATTCGCTTCAAGGGTCAGGTTATGTGACCCGAAGCTTAATGAAAGAGAGCCTAAAGTCAGAGGGCATTGAACACTACTGCCTGACACAACAGTAATGGGAACGCCAGTAGTCCAATCCTGTAAGACAGTTACACCTTCCATCCAGCGGCATGAAAGCACATCGCCATCGAAATCTTTGGCAGTGCCTTCAATCGTGGTTGCGGCAACAAGGTCGCTTGTAATAATGATGTTTTCTCCGGCATTGGCAATCGGCGGTGTGTTGGTTATTGTCAACATCATATCATCCGATGAGGTCGCCAGGCCGTCGCTCGCTGCAAGTGTCAGCGTATGTGGTCCTACGGCAAGTGAAAGGGTGCTTATATTCAGAGGGCAATCAACGCCTGTTACGGTGGGAATGCCAGGGGTCGAACCCTGAGGGACCCCGTCCACTGTCCAGAGGCATAAGAGCGCACTGCCATCAAAATCTGTTGCAGAGCCCGTTATTGTGTACGTCGCTGCTTGTTCAGTCGTTATAATATCATCGGGTCCGGCATTAGCACGAGGAGCAGTGTTGTTTATTGTCAACGTCATACTATCTAATGATGTTACCTCCCCGTCGTATGCTTCAAGTGTCAGGTAATATGTTCCTATAGGAAGTGCGAGAGCGCTTATATTCAGAGGGCATGCACCATCTAACCCGACAGAGGTCAAACCCAGTAATTCACGTAAAACATTTCCTGTTTCATTTGTCTCTGTCCAGCGGCATTTGAGTGTAGAAGCGCCATCCGCATCAGTTACAGTCCCATTAATCGTAGTACCGACAACTTGATCGGTTGTAATAATTTTATCCTGACCGGCATTGGCAACTGGAGGAGTATTCAGTGACTGAAGGCCATCAATTAAACCATATGAAATTGCGCCGGAGCTGTTTGTTGTAAAATTCCCTGATGAAGGGACAAATAATTGCATCTTCAATCCGCTTACGTTTGTAGAACCCATATAAGCTGACAATTCGTCTATATACCTTGAGGGATGTAAACCATCAGCATTCGTACCCAAGGTTACATTCAGCAAATTGAGAGTGGCTGGGTTATTGGCAGTCAAATTTTGATTCATCCAGACAAAATTCGTACCTTGTTGCGTAAATACACTGTCAGCTAACACAGAAGTAAAATAAACATAACCATCCGATGAAACGATTGAAAAAGTGACATCATTAGGATTTGCAGGATCACCATTGAAACTATAATCTCCGGTTCTGGCGGCTCCGGAAAGAACCACTCTCGCACCAAAAATAGTTTCAATGCCGGCAACATTCGCTTTCCAAACATCGAGGTTATTATAGTCCATTTCCTTTACAGTCGCGTTAAGAGTCAATGAGCCAGTGCCGATTCCGGCAGTAGCCTGATAAGTACCGCCAAAACGTACCCACGGAAGTAAAGTAACTGCATGACTATACTCCGCAAAAATCATCAGAGATAAAACAGCTATTAATGCTACCAATAATCTTCGGTTATAACTTCCCATTTTTAGTTCCTCCTTTGTCTTTTGTGTATTTAATGAAATTAAAACAATATCTATTTGATGCTCATTCTTATCAATGAAGCAATAATTGTCCTTAAAAAAATAACTTCTTTCGGTTAATAAATTAAGAAAGGCTATGAAATCTTTTTACTGCGATATCTTCTAAAGGCCAATGTTGCGCCACCGGCAACAAATAGTATTGAGCTTACTGGTTCGGGTGCAGCTACCTGGGCAGAAACAGAACCCGAAGAATCAGATGTAAATGTTTCTATTCCTCCGCCTATTGGCGTAAAACTTATTGCAATATTGCCGCGACCCATGCCATTTGCAAGTAATTCATCTATATACCGTGAAGAACCGCCATCAAGACGCTGAATATCATAAAGATTGCCCCAACTCAATTGAGAATTTGAAACAACAAAATTGGAAACGTTTGCAGTCAGGAATCCGCCAATCGTAAAAGTTGTGGGACCAAAAATCAGGTTATTCGAGGCGCTGTTCATAAGTGTACCAAATGACAACGTAGCCCCTATGATAGGGTCATCACCAAAAAAACCATAAGAATCATCAGTATAATGTATCATGTCCGAGGCAACATCTATGAAAGTAAGTTCTTTTGTACCGGCATTATAAGAATAATTACCTGTAGTAAAAAATAAATAAGGATCCATTACAGCCGAAGCATTGGCTGCAAACAGAATAATACTCGCCAATAAGACAAGCAATATTGAATTATGCTTTAGGAATTTTTTCATCTTGTACCTCCCAGAATATATTTTTATGTGTTCTATTCGTACAGAATTGTTCTTTTTCAGAAATGCTTATATTACTATTAGGCCTTAATGTGTTATCAATGTCAAGCTTTTTTTATGTCTCTTTATAGTTCCTATAAAAATTCCAAATTTGCGTTATTGTGCAAATAGTTGAGCATATTTCAAGAACAGGGTAATTGGCATGCATTTCCAGATTGACAATAATCAGTTGACAAATATATTCACATATTCTAATATTTGAATATGAATGAATCGACATCACGTATAGAGCTTCTAAAGGTTGTTTCCCATCCCGCCAGAATAGCAATATTGGATGAATTGTCGAAGGGCGTAAAGTGTGTGAGTGATTTCCAGGAATTCCTTGAGATAAGCCAGCCAAATATATCACAACATCTTTCTGCCCTCAGGCTTGCCGGGATAATTGATTTTTTTATTGACGGCAGACTCAGGTGCTATTTTTTGAAAAATCCTTTCATCCTCGATTTGCTAAAAATTCTTAATAAAGAATACGCCGGAGAATTGCCGGGTCCCGAATGCTGCCCTGTTACCAAGAAAGGCACATACCCCGGTGAAAGGAGAAGATAGTGGCAAAGAAACTAACCCTGTTTTTAAATACCTCGCCATACTCTTTCGAAAATACTTACACGGCCATGAAGCTTGCTGAAGCTGCCCTTGCCAAAGGGTTGGAAACGCATGTGGTTGCATCAGCAGACGGCGTGTACAATTTCCTCAAAGGACAAAAAGGCAGGGGACTCCCTCACGCTGCAGACGGATTCAAATCATTGATCGACAAAGGGCTGAAGGTTGACCTCTGAGGCGGCTGTGTAAATTTCCGCTGTATCGCGGAAGAAAACTACATCGAAGGTCCTCAAAAAGGCGCGTTGAAGGGACTTTTCACTTTGATGAAACAGTCTGACATATTCATTAATCTCGGTCTTTAAGGAGCAAACGCTATGGATAATCTTTTGGTAATTTTACGCAAACCGCCCTATGGTGTCATCAATGCCGCGGAGGCAGTAAGACATGCGGGAGGCGCTTCGGGTTTTGATTATAAGGCGACTCTCTACTTGATAGACAGCGGGGTTTATACTGCGAGGAAAAACCAGGACACCGGCAGCACCGGCTTTACAGGGCTTGGCGAAAGCCTTGAACTGCTTTCAGGCGAAATGGAAATTTATGCGGATAGGAATTCACTGAAAGAATACAACCTAAACGAAGACGACCTCGTTGATGGCGTGAAGATCGACGACGGAGAAATTTTAAAGCAGGCTATAAAAGACGCACAATCAGTGATGATATTTTAGGAGGCAATGATGCTTTTTCTGATCTCAAGCGCGCCGGAAACAAAAGAATTCAAGACCGCATTCAACCTTGCAAAAGATATGAGCGCCGATATCTGTCTTTTGCAAAATGCCGTCTACGCTTCAAGAAATTTAAATGACAGCTCCTTATATGTTCTCCTTGACGAGCTGAAACTCAGGGGAATTAATGAAAATGAAATATCCGGCAAGCCGATAGACTACGGCAGGCTGATAGATTTAATGAATGAGACTGACAAGGTAGTGGGAATTTTTTAGAAACAATCATTATCAGGGAGGGTAGGATGAAGGCACATCATCAAATCTTAATTGTTGGAGGCGGCAACGCAGGCATTTCTGTGGCCGCGCAGCTTCTGCGTCAAGATTCAAAACTTGATATAGCCATCGTAGAACCATCCGAAAAACATTATTATCAACCGGGATGGACTCTTGTGGGCGGAGGTGTTTTTGACATTAACAGCACAGTGCGGAATGAAGCCGATTATATCCCTGCAAATGTAACGTGGATCAAAGACAACGCGGACAAGTTTGAGCCGGAAAGCAACACGCTGATAACCGGGTCAGGCGGACGGATAACTTATGATTACATGGTCGTCTGCTGCGGCGCCCAGCTTAAGTGGGACGCGGTAAAAGGCTTGCGCGAGTCTTTAGGCAAAAACGGCGTCTGCTCGATTTACAGCTTTAATACCGCCCCTTATACTTACGAGTGCATCAAGAATTTCAAAGGCGGCAAGGTGGTATTTACACAGCCCGGCGGATTCAACAAATGCGGCGGCGCGCCGCAGAAAATAATGTATCTCGCTGCGGACAATTTCAGAAAAAGAGGCATATTGGATAAAGCCGATATATCTTTTTTCACAGGGAAACCAGGGCTTCTGCGGGTCAAGGCAATTAACGAACTCCTTCTAAAAGTAGTCGAGCGGTACGGCATCAAAGTTACCTATCAGGCAACGTTGAAAGAAGTCAGAGGTGAGGCAAAAGAAGCTGTCTTTGAGGTCGTTAAGGGTGACAGTAAAGAGCAGGTGACCGCGCAGTACGATATGCTCCATGTATCTCCTCTGGCTGCAGCCCCTGACTTTATCAAAAACAGCCCCCTCGCAGTCAAAGATGATCCGTTCGGCTGGATTGATATTGACAAAGTCACCATGCAGCACAACAGGCATAAAAACATTTTCAGTCTGGGTGATGTTTCAAACGCAGGCGACACAAAGACAGGAGCGGCAGTGCACAAGCAGGCCCCTGTTGTGGTGAAAAATCTGCTCTCTGCCATTGAGCGAACGTCCCTTACCGATCTACCGGCCAAATATAACGGCTATACATCCTGCCCGCTTATCACGGGATACGGCAAACTGGTGCTGGCGGAATTTGACCATGACAACAAATTTCTGCCAACTTTCCCTTTGGAGCCGGCCAAAGAACGATACAGCATGTGGTTGTTGATCAAATACTTAATGCCGTGGTTCTACTGGAACAGAATTCTGAAGGGGAAATCGTAATAAAAAGTAACGAGTGACGCGAAAACTGAAAAAGATCATTGCGTAATTTACTCGTTACTAATTTATTGATATGGACATCCATTTTCTGACGACTCTCATCTTTCTCGGTCTCGGTGGAGGTTTTCTCTCCGGCCTCCTCGGTCTCGGGGGAGCAATATTCATGATACCGTTACTTCTCTACGTCCCTCCGCTTTTGGGAGTCGGGCAGCTCGATATGAAGCAGGTGGCGGCAATAAGCATGGTGCAGGTCCTCTTCGCATCTCTGACGGGACTTATTGTCCATAATAAAAACCGTTTTGTCAGCAAGTCGCTTCTTTTGTACATGGGAATATGTAATGCCATCGGCAACCTCGCAGGGTCCCTGTTCTCCAAGTACACAAAGAGCGCATTCCTGCTGGCGATATTTGCTACGATGGCTGTAATCGCATCAATAGTCATGTTCATCCCGAAACGCGAACAGGGTGAAAACATCTCTCCCGATGAGGTCCGATATAACAAACCGCTGGCGATGCTCGTGAGCCTTTTGATAGGCACTTTCGGAGGAATGGTCGGCGCTCCCGGCGCATTCATTTATATCCCGGGGATGATCTACCTGCTGAATATTCCTACACGCATCGTTATCGGCAGCACACTGGGCATTGTTTTCATGGGCGCGATCATGGGCACCATCGGCAAGATGGTAACTGGACAAATCATTTGGCCGTATGCATTTGCCCTTGTTATCGGCACAATACCCGGGGCAAAGGTTGGCGGAAACGTCAGCAAGAAAGTCAGTACAAAATATCTGCGCCTTGCCATCGCAGTAATAATTGCAATCACAGGGATCAGGATGTGGTACCAGGTAGTGACGGGAAATTAATTTCTTCTAAACAATAAGGATGGAAGAAAATGGAAAAGATTACTAAAAATGTTTCTGTAATGTGTTTCCATGATGAACTGTGTCAGGTCTACAATGCGCTCATGACAGCATACAGTCTCTTGAAAGAGGGGGCCAAGGTCACAATCTTTTTTGGGTCGCGCGGTGTCAACGCCCTTCATAAGGACAAGGTGACCAAGCTTGTTTGTTTGCCGGACCAGCCAAAAGAGGAGAGCGATGCCGTTATGAAGAAGATGGAGGATATGAACCTTCCTACGGCTGAGGATCTGCTTTTCATGCTCTACAAGGAAGGAGCGAGGTTGCTGGCCTGTCCCTTGAACGTCCCTCTTTTTGGCATGACTAAAAAGGACTTTGTTGATGGCGTAGAGGTAGCTGACCCTGCAACTTATTATAAAGAAGTAGTTATAAAGGCAGATATGAATTTGACGTTCTGATTGAAAAAAAGTATGCTTTATCCACAGATAACACAGATTGACGCAGCTTTCTTTTTCCATCTGTGTTATCTGTGAAATCTGCGGATGAGATTTTGTGGTTAAATAGCCATGAGCAAGAAACTTTTTGAGATACATGCCGATATATGCAAGACTCTGGGAAACGCCAAGAGGATAGAGATCCTTAGCGTCCTTGAGAACAAGGAGCTGAGTGTCGGTGAGATTGCCGACAGGCTCGGCATATCAACTTCAAATGTCTCACAACATCTTGCGGTCATGAAACAAAAAGGCATCCTTACATCAAGGAGAGACAAAAACAATATCTTCTATAGGGTCTCAAATGAAAAAGTAATCACCGCGTGCGGTCTGATGAGGGAAGTGCTGCTCGATAAATTTCAGGAAGGACATAAGATGGTCAGGAGGCTTGCGAAAAAGTAATATTTTTTTATCTGGCACTTGCAGACTTTAGAATATTCTTAACTTCTAATATATTTCTTTGGGAGGAGATAGAAAATGCGTAAGTTTTCACTTGTTGAATTCTCGGTAAATCACCCAAAACTGGTGGTGCTGCTGACAATACTCGTTACCCTCATCTCTATGACCCAGTTCACGAAGATCAGGACCGATACCAACCCCAAGCACATGCTGCCCGAGACCTCCGAAGTCAGGATATGGAATGACGAAGTGGATAAAACCTTCAGTCTCTATGAGGACATGATAGTTGTCGGGATAGTGAATGACAAGGGCATTCTCAACCAGGGAACGCTTTCAAAGATAATCCGTATTACAGATGAAATCCTGACTATTAAAGGCGTGGCGGCGAGAGACGTAAACAGCTTCCCCACCATTACTAATGTATCGGCGGAGGAAAGCGCCTTGAAGGTGGCGCCGCTTATGACCGAAGTTCCGAAAGATGACACAGAGATGCAGAGTCTCCGGAAAATGCTCTTTGAAAATCCGCTTTTTATAAACCGCATTATCTCAAAAGACGGGAAGACCACGGCAATCTACATTCCTCTCGAAAAAGGAGCAAACGGCAAAGAGATAGCGGACAAGATAAGAGAGATAGTGAGTAAAGAAAAGGCCGATGAGAAATATTATATTGCAGGCGACCCTGTAGCAAGGGACACCTTCGGAGTGGAGATGTTCAAGCTCATGGCAGTCTTCGCGCCTATAGCAGGGATGATCATGCTTATTGTCCGGTATCTTATGTTCAGGGACATTTTCCTGTCTATCACCCTGATGATGGACGCTATGGTGAGCATTGTCTGGAGTATGGGTCTTTTATTGGCTTTTGGATTTCCTGTTCATATCATGACCTCGATGGCCCCCGTATTTTTGATGGCGATTGCTACGGACAGCATACATATCTTCAACGAATTTTACTTCCGCTGCAAAGAGAAAACAGACAAGAAGACTGCGATAATCGAGACGATGCATGCAGTGAGCCGTCCCGTGCGTTATACCGCGCTTGCGACTGCGGTGGGATTCGGTGTGCTTTTATTCATGCACATAATCCCGGTCAAGGTTTTTGGAGGAATGGTCGCATTCGGCACGGTTGCCCTGAGAATTCTAAGCTTCAGCTTCATACCCGCGATGTTTACCTTTGTGAAAGAGGAACATATAGAGAAGGCGTCCAGGTCTGAAGATGCTGAATCGGGCAGGACGTCACAGTTCCTGAAGAAGCTTGCCGGCTTCGGAGCGCACAAGCCAAAAACTACCGTCTTTGTCGGCCTGATATTTTTTGTGCTGGCAATCATAGGTTTAACAAAAACAGTTGTTAACAATAATATGGTCGAGTGGTTCAAGAAAGACAGCGAAGTACGTGTTGCCGATACGGTCATGAATCAGGCACTCGGCGGCACATCCCTTGGTTATGTTGTGGCTATTTCAGAAAAAGAAGATTTCATAAAGACACCTGAGGCCATGCGGTATATAGAGGGACTTCAGAGGCACCTTGAGAAACTTCCCGTAGTCGGGAAGACGTCTTCGGTTGTTGATTACGTGAAAAGGATAAACCGCGTACTCCATAACGATGATCCCAAATATGATGTTGTGCCTGAAACAAAAGACACGATAGGTCAATATTTATTTTTGTTCTCAATGTCGGCAAAACCCACTGATCTGGACAATGTCGTTGACTATCCTTTTCAAAAGGCGAATATATGGGTGCAGCTTAAGACTTGGGATGCGCAGGCAATGAGGGATGTGATAAAGGCGGTGGATGAATACAAGATATCCAAACCGGTACAGATGGAACTCAAACCCGCAGGCATTGCCTGGTTCAATCTTATCTGGAACGATGAAGTGCTTTCGGACATGATAAAGGGTTTTATAATTGCGCTGATAGCGGTCTTTGTCATCCTCGTCTTTAACTTCCACTCCGTGAAATGGGCGATAGTGGGCTACACGCCGCTGCTTTTTACAATCCTGCTCATCTATGGGGTAGTGGGATTTATCGGCAAAGACTTTGATATGCCAATAGCCGTGCTTTCGTGCCTGTCGCTCGGCATGGCAGTGGACTTTGCGATCCATTTCATCAGCAGGTTTAAGCAGAGGATGGCAGAAACTACAGAAGTTAAGAAGATAGGAAGTTTAGGCTCATCTTCTCAGCCGTTGAACTCGTCACTTGTCACTGACGCTTTATTATGGACTGCCGCACGCCCCGGCAAAGGAATAATGCGCAATGCGGTGCTTTTTGCATCGGCGTTTTCAGTGATGCTCTTTGCGCCGTTAACACCGTACATCACTGTGGGCGCGTTCATTGTCAGCATGATGCTTCTCAGCGCAGTAATGACAATAATCTTTCTGCCGGCGCTGATAACGCTGTTGCAGGGATGGCTGTTTAAAGGAGGAACAAAATGATAAATTTCAAGATTCAAGATTCAAATTTCAAAATTATAGCTGTCCTTACCCTTTGCTCTATGCTCTTTGCCCTTTGCTTATCTCTGCCTGCAATTGCAGAGGATGACCTGGCAAAGAAGATGTCCGGTGTGCTCATGAAAGCTCCTGAGGACGGCGGCTGGCAGGTGACTTCGGATGAAGTTTACATGTGGATTAAGACCGGAAAGACGGATTTCATGATTTTGGATGTGAGACCCGGTGTTGATGAGTTCAATGAAGGACATATCCCGGCAGCAGTGCATATGCCGTATTACACGGTCCTGAATCCGGAGAATCTGTCAAGACTTCCGAAGGACAAAAAGCTCGTGCTCGCGTGCGCCACAGGCCAGCTTGAGAATCTTCCGGTAGTGGGCTTGAGGATGCTGGGATATGATGCGTATACACTGCTATTCGGCTATGCCTCATGGATCAAAGGCTATGCCGGAGGAGAGGCGATGACTGGAACAATCAACAAGGCGGCTGCCAAAAATTATCCGATTGAACAAACAGGAGGTAGTGCAAAGTGAAAACAAAAACAATTAAAAAGCTTCTAATTCTGATTCTCTCATTTTCTTTTATTCTGCCGGTGATGGTCTCAATAGTTTCAGCCGCAGAAAAAGGCACGGAAGAAGAGTTAAAAGAACGGATAGCGATAACGAACAAGAAACGTGTCACCCCAAAGGAGATAAAAAGGTTTACAGATCAGGTCAAAGCCTATTTCTTTGAAACGGTGCCTGACGACGTTATCGAAAGCGCGATGAAAGAACTCACCCCCGGGGAGGCGCTTGCTGCAATAGTCATCACAAACCTTTCCAAAAAGCCCGGCAAGGACATCATGAAAATGAAAAAAGACGGAAAAAGCTGGACGGATATCGTCAATACTTCCGGTTTGAAGATGAAAGACGTGGTGAAAGAGGTCAAGGAATTCCAGAAGACATCAGGCTGCGCATAAGGAGACTGCATGAAAAATATATTTACAAAACCGTGGTCCTTCGTGTGGGGCGGATTTCTTGTCGGCCTTGCACAGGTGATTTACTTTCTTAAATATCAGACGCCGATACCTGTTACTACAGGACTTGCAAAGATGTTCGGCTCCATTGAGGAGAACATTACAAAGACCGACTATATCACAAGGCTCTACGATGCGGATATCCACTGGATCATAATCGGCATTCTGCTTGGAGCGTTCCTTGTCGCAATCCTTGAGAGGGAGCACAAGGCGTGGGCGAAATATCCTCCCCGTGTTGCCCTGCTTGCATTTATAGGCGGCGCGACCTTCGGACTCGGCACAAGGCTTGCGCAGGGGTGCACTACATGGCACTATCTTGGCGGCATCCCGGCCATGAGTCTTACGTCTATTGTAGTGGCCCTCGTAAGCATTCCGTTTGCATTTCTTGCATTTATGCTGATGACAAAACTCGATGCAGGCGGATACTTGAAGCATCACGAAAAACATGCTACCGTCAAACACTGTGTTGAACTGGAATACCCGCATGACACGCTGTGTTATGATCCAAAATATAAACCGGGCAGAGACCCTCTGAGGATAATACTGACCGCGTTCCTGTTTCTGCTGCTGGCGTCTGCCTTCTACACGGCATTTGCAGGAGAGTCCACAGAGGGTATCGGGCGTTTGCCTTTGATTGAAATACTTCTCAAGACATTCATCGGTATCCTGCTTGGCTTTGGCATCGGGAAAACCGGGTTCGGCACGGAATGCGCCGTTATGGCGCCCCACTCCCTTCACATGTCACAAAAACATTTCGATTCCATGAAGGTCGCAAAGATAACACAGACAATGTTTACAGGGCTCCTGCCCTTTACCGCGCTGCTTGTGGCTATCCTCATGTTCAATATAACGATACTCGTAACATGGATATTCTTCGGATGGGACATTCCGGTTGTTGTTGAATCAGGCAGATACAAGTGGGGGTTTCACCTCGGGCATCTTGTCGGCGGGCCGCTGTTAGGCATTGGCGCAGTACTCATGATAGGCTGCGAGATAAGGTCCTACGCAAGAACAGCTATGGGTTATCTCACAGGGCTGGCTTCGCTTCCGGGTTTTTTCTTCGGATATCTGCCGTTCACACTTTACAAGCCGAAGTTTGAACAGGTTTTCTTTTCCAAAGGTTTTATGGAGGCCAAGAATATCCTTGAGCTCCTGCCGGACAATCAGTATATCCAGTATGGTTTTGCATTCTGTTATACCGGGGTCCTCGCAGCGCTTCTTGTGTGGGCGATAAGAAAAGGCTCTCAAATGACAAAAGTAACTCCCAAAGAATATCTCACAGAATCCACGGACGAGATATTCCTGAAAGGACTTAAAACAAAAAATCAGGAGGGATAATACAGATGAAAGAATTCAGGGTCCAAAATTTAAAATTCAAAATTATGGTTGTCTTGCCCCTTTGCTCTTTGCTCTTTGCCCTTTGCTTACCTCTTTCCGTAGAGGCGCTCACCGCTGAAGAAGTCGTCAAAAAATCCCAGGAGGCGTTCTTTTATCAGGGCAAGGACTTCAAGGCGCGGGTAATGATGAAGCTTATAAGCAAGGGCGGGCAGGAGAGAATAAGAGAGCTTACCATGCTGCGAAAAAATTACGGCGCATCCGGCGGCGAGCAGAAGTATTTCATGTACTTCTTCCAGCCTGCCGACGTAAAGGACATGACGTTCATGGTCTACAAATATCCCGCAAAAGATGACGACAGATGGCTATTTGTGCCTGCGATCAATATGGTGCGCAGGATTGCCGCGCAGGACAAAAGCTCAAGCTTTGTAGGATCTGATTTCAC
Organism: Nitrospirota bacterium; assembly: GCA_016214845.1. Classification (NCBI taxonomy): domain Bacteria; kingdom Pseudomonadati; phylum Nitrospirota; species Nitrospirota bacterium. The sequence goes on from JACRMS010000035.1 coordinate 69,822, forward strand.
ATACGAGGATGTTTCCGGCAGGGATATAGATGACGATACCCATGCAATTGTAAAGGAAGAAAAACTCGGCGCAAATGATTGCTTCGTAATAAAGAGCACTCCAAAGAAAGCGGATGTTGATTACACCTATAAGCTTTCATGGATTGACAAGGGCAATTTCCTGCCTTTGAAAGATGAGTACTATGACAAAAAAGGCGAGCTCTACAGGATTTTCAGCGCTGATGAAATTAAAGATGTGAAGGGCTTTCCCACAATTACAAAGAGGACCATGAAAAACCTTTCGAGCGGTCACAGGACTGAGGTTGCATATGTGAAGGCGGATTATAACATTGGCCTTGAGGACAGCCTGTTCAGTGAACGCTTTCTTAAAACCCCACCAAAAAAATGGATTGATTAATAATAAACCCTGTAAAGGAGGATACAAAAATGATAATTGCAGACTACATAATGCTGCTGCACAAGAGGGCTTCAATCAAAAAAGACTCGACTGGCAGAGAGATCGCCTACCGTTTAATGTCAACCGGCCTGCCTGGGCTTCCGGTAGTAAATGAAAGTGACGAGGTCATAGGAGTGGTGACAGCATTTGATCTTCTTGGAAATATACGGGAAGGAGTGGACCTCTCTGAAATTGCCGCGGAGAAGATAATGTCAAAAGAGCCAAAGACCGCTGATATGAAGACTTCCGCCGAGGAGCTTATAGAAATAATGCTCGAAAATAATTTCACGATGATCCCTGTTGTAAAAGACAGAAAGCTTGTGGGAATAATAGACAGGAATTCTTTGCTGAATGCCTATGTGGAGCCGGTGCTTCATCGATATTTTGGTGAACACAAATGATAAGGCTTATTTTGATTCTCCTGCTTGCGGCAAGCATTGCGCATCTACCTGCTTATGCTGAAGATGTAAGCCTGCACGGCTTTCTCCAGGGCAACTATTCTGTTGATACCGCTAAATCAAATCCAAACGGTAAGGACTTCAAATGGGCGGAGGAAAGAGTCCAGTTAAAGCTTGATGCAAGCAAAGAGCCGTTCCGTCTGTTTTTGAAAACCGACATCTTCTACAACCACATTGACGATGCATCCCATTTAGACGTGAGAGAGGGGTATGCCGATTACACGTCTTCAAACTGGGATGCAAGAATCGGCAGGCAGATCATCACATGGGGGCTTGGGGATTTGATATTTATTAACGATGTATTCCCGAAAGACTATGAGGCGTTCTTCTCAGGGAGACCATTGGAGTATTTGAAAAAAGGCATTGACGGCATCAAAATCGGTATGTATCCTTCCTTCGCTTCTGCTGAATTAATTATCATCCCTTTTTTTGAACCGAACAATTTCCCTGACCGAAGAAGGTTCTGGATGTATGATCCGATGCCTGCTGTTACAGAGAGGGAAGAAGAGAAACCGGCAAGCTCCTTTAATAACACGGAGGTTGCATTCCGGGTGTATCGTGATGTGTCAGGCTTTGACGCGTCCATATTTTTTTATAAAGGTTTTTTCAGACAACCCTCCATGCTTCCCGACAACATGAGTGCGCCGTCAAGGATTGACCTCTTTTATCCCAAGCTTTCCGTTTACGGCGCGAGCCTTCAGGGCAGGGCGTTGGACGGGGTTCTAAGCCTTGAGGCAGGATATTATGATTCAAGAAAAGACAGAGACGGCACAGACCCGATGGTCCTGAATTCACAGACAAGGTTTCTCGTTGGCTATCAGAGACAGATGTGGGAAGACTTCACCCTCGGACTCCAATGCTACGGCGAATACATGGATGATTATTCAGAGTATGAAGAGAATCTCCCATCAGGTTTTCCTCAAGAAAAGAGATTACATCAACTTGCATCCGTAAGGCTCACACAATTTTTGATACATCAAACATTTAGACTCTCCTTCTTTTCCTTTTACAGCCCGTCAGATGAAGATTATCTTTTAAACCCGGAAGTCAAATACAATTTCACCGATTCCGTGTGGGCGGCAGTTGGAGCGAATGTATTTGGCGGCGGTGATGAGTGGAACCAGTTCGGGAGTCTTAATGAGAATGATAATGTTTATGTGCAAGCAAGATATGAGTTTTAATTCATATTAGCAGATGGGATTCTATAAGCTTATTCTCAAACGCCTTTGTTTTTTAACCTGTGCAAAAAAATAAAAAAACTCCAGCAGCCGGGAAATTGGCTGCTGGAGTTTCTCTTTGCGATCTTCCATTATCCGCCGGCATAGCCACCGGGTACATCGCTGTCAGTAAGTGGAACGGACGAGGTAGTTTCACTCTCAACACCGAATTTGCTCCAGTCAATCGGGCAGGATTTGGAGAAAATTTCCATCTTCCACTCAACTGATTCGATAAGCTCATTCAGGTGCCTCATGTGGGAACTCAGGACCTTCTTGTCCTTTCCTTCCATGTACTCGATCTCGTTCACTAACCCACCGAGCCTGCTCTTAATGTCAGAGAGCTCTTTATACAGCGTGTCGCAATATCCTTTTATGTCAATATGTTTTACCGCCATTTTCAGGGCCTCCTTTCCCAGGCCATATAGCCTGCCACCGGGCTGCTTTCTGATTCACCGCCCGATGTCTTCTTCTAATTTAATCGTATCGCGATACCGGCTTTCTGTCAATAGCAGGGGAGGAAAAGCAGTTCCAGACGTCAAACGATTCAAAAGGCTGAAATAGTTAGGGGACAACATTTTTCCACCGCCCTCTTCTGAACCGCATTGTCATGGCAACGCCCTGGAAAAACATAGAGACGACCATCGCCCACCAGACCCCGGCTGCGCCGTACCCCGCAACAACAGCGAGGAGATATGCAAGCGGAAAACGGATGATCCAGAGAGTGCTCACAATGACGAGCATGGCCCCTTTTGTATCGCCTGCGCCCATAAGACATCCGCCCAAAACAACACTGATAGCCATAAACGGCTCGGACAGCATGGTTATCCTGAGATACCGGATTGTCTCTGCAAGAACATGCTGTTCCTTTGCCACCGGCGAGGAAATCTCCCCTGCCCATATGAAAACAGGCAGCGCTATAAGACTGACAAATGCGACTCCTGAAAGCGATATCTTCCAGCCTATCTTTTCCGCCCTTTCAGGTTCTCCTGCCCCGAGGTTCTGGCCTGTGAGCACAGCAGCCGCCATATTCAGCGCAAATACCGGGAGATAAATGAACGCCTCGATCCTCAGGCCGTTTGTAAGAGCTGCCATTGCCGTGACACTTTCCTCCTGAAGACGGCCCAGGATATTGTAGAGAAAGATGTTGCCAGCAGTCCACGATATCTGTATAAGGGCCGCGGGCCAGCTTAAAATAAATATACGCCTGACCAAAGCAGCAGACACATGCCAATAGCCTGAAAAAATATTCCTCCACATGCTTTTCCTAAACAGGACAACGCAAATGATCGTGCCTGCCGACATAGCAGCAGCGGTAGCTAAGGCAATGCCTTTGTACCCGAGGCCGTGGAATGAATATACTCCGAAGACCAGAAAAAAATTCAGCGCTACATTGATCAGGCTTACAAAGAACATCGTGATCAGCATCAGTTTCACCTCGCCGCCGGCCCTGAAAATGGCGTTGGCGATTATCACTATATAATTCGGCGCGAGTGAGAATGCGAATATCACAAAGAAGTCCAAGGCGGTCTGTCGTAATCCTGCCGAAAAACCCGCAAGCGCTATGATCTGTTCCTGAAATAAAAGACACGCAGCCGTAAGCGCCAGTGCGCATACAACCGCGAAGAGAAGAGACTGTCTTGCTGTAGAGAGGGAGCCTTCGAAGTTGCCTGCGCCGACCGCCCTCGAAACTATCGCCACTGTCCCGATGCTGATGGCATTAGCCACAATGACGATAAAGAAATAAAGCTGGCCGACAAAACCCACGACAGCCTGGACCTCAGGACCGAGGAACCCGGCAACATATATGTCGGTAAGGCCGACAAGAAAATTGAAAAACATTACGAGCATCATGGGCCACGACATATGCCATATGTTTCTCCAAATGCTTCCTGTTGTAAGATTGACTGCTTTGCTTTGTTCCGTAACCGGGCCTCCGAATTCAACAACTTCAATCATTATATCTCTGCTGTAAGCTTTTGTGAAAAATAATGGAGATATTCCAGCGCTTTAAAAGCAGGAGGGCAAAGAGCGGAGAGCATAGAGTTAAAGGCATGGATGCCTTCCCGTCACTCGTTACTATTTATTAAGGCAGCGTTATTGTAAAACAGCCGCCGCCGTACTCGCCGCCGTTGGTGAGAGAGATGAAGCCCTCTTTGCCTTTATTCTTATGCATCATCGCAATGATGGAGGCAAAATAAAGGCCGAGCCCCGTACTTCCTGTTTTGAAACTGACCCTTCTGTTTGCCTGCCCGCCTGTCCCTAACATTTCAGAGGGATAACCCCGTCCGTCATCTTCGATGCTCAGTACAAGCCATCCGTCTTTTTCGGCAGCGCGGATCTTGATTCTGGCTTTGGCGTAGCGGAAGGCATTATTCAATACGTTATTGATGACTCCCGATATAAGGCCCTGGTCAAAGAACCAGGATAAATCATCATCGCATACGGCGGACACCTCGATCCCTTTAAAATCAAGCAAGGGTTTATTCTGCATCATCGTGTCCTCAAGTAGGTCGATAACGGAATACTGGGAAATATTGACGCTGAACTGGTCATTGTCCATTTTGTATAATGTCAGAAGCTGGATAAGATTGTTATTCACCCGTGTTGCTTCATACTGTACCTGCGAAAGGCGCTTGTGCGAAGGGCAGGTTTCTGCGGTGCAAATACCGTTGACTTCCTCCAGGGTATTGAGCAGCATACTCAGTGAATTTTTCATGTCATGCGCCATTGATGCGAGAAACGCCGGGAAGTCTATTACCTTTTCGTTTTTTGTCATATTAATTCTTCCTCATTTTTTCACGGCCACTTCAGGGGTCCTGATCTTTTCATACATGTCCAGCAGTTGCTGATACCTGTCGAACGTCGGATCTATCTTCTTTACCCTGTCAAGATATTGCGAAACCTTTTGCAGGAACTTGTCCTTCCTGCCGTTCTTTTTCATGTGCAGCATAAGCACATGAGCGGCGTTCGCGTTTACGATCTTATTTTCAGGGCAGCCGCTTACCGCCTTTTCAAAATACTCGATCGCCTCTTCGAGCTTGCCTGCTTCGGCAAGGGCCACACCGTCATTATTGAGTTTAAGGATCTGCGATCTTGTGGATATGATTATCTCTTCACCTTCCGACTCTAATTTCGCGTTCTTAAAAACGTCCCGCACCATCTTTATGACCTTATCATTGTCGTGATTGTTCTTCATAATGTCCCGCATGAACTTGAGTCCCGTTTCCTTTTCGCCCAGCTCAAAGCACACCTTTGCCAGGTCCATGCTCTCCTCCATCGGGATATGGCCGGGATGGCCGTCGAAAAGGCCGGCCGCCTCCTGAAGCGCCTTTTTTGCCTCTTCCGGGCGGTTTAATTTTTTGAACACTATGCCCTCGGTAACTGCTGTCTGAAGCATGGCATCATTGTTTCCCTTGAATTCATTGCGCGCCTCGCCAAGGACTGAAAGCGCCTCCTCGGAGGCGTCCTTTTTTACAAGTGTCTTTGCCAAGCCGGTGTAATCGGTCGGGCTTTTAAAACATGAATTCTTACCGATCGTAACAGCTGATTTATAGGCCTCTTCAGCGGTATCAAAGTCGCTCATCTTGTATGAGATCCTGCCGATGGCCTGGTGCCTCAATATGGCCTTAGGCGATATCTCGGTAGCGGCGACAAGTACCTGTTGTGCGTCCGCCGGGGAACCCAGCTCTTCAAGGGTCCTTGCCAGCCAGTCGTATGCCTCCATATAGGTCTTATTCTCCTCGATGACCGCCTGGAAAAACTCCTTTGCCTTTGGATAGTCAGCCTTAAGAAAGTGCACCTTGCCGAGTCCCATTTTGGCCCATGCAATTTCCCGCATAGCAAGGACTTCTTCAAAAACAGCGGTCGCATCATCGTAACGCCCGATAGTTATACAGAGCTCGCTTTTCAGGCGCAGATATTCCAGGATATTTTTCGGGTTGTTTTTGGCGAGTTCGCCGCACAGTGCAATTGCGCGCGCGTATTCATTATTGCGGATCGCATTTTCAACAGTCTCAAAATCCGCTTTTCTCTTCATGCACCTGTCCAGTCTTCTCGTCAGTGCATCCTTTGTAATAGGCTTGATCATATAGTCATCGGGCTGGTATTCAACGGCGCCCATGACCATCGGCATCGTGTTTTCAGCAGTCAGCATTATGAAGATGCAGGAATACCCGATCAGCCCGCGGTGCTTTGCCTCTTCAAGAATCTGCTGGCCGTCCTTTTTACCGTGTCCGAGATTGTAATCGCACAATACAATGTCGTATGTCTTCTTCTCCATCTTCGCGATCGCAGCTTCGCCGCTGCCGGCTTCGTCCATGTTCTTCAGTCCTAATGATTCGAGCATCCTCATCATAAGCTTTCTGAACTCAACAAAATCATCAACTATCAGGAATTTCTTATACTTTAAATCAAGCAGCATTTATCAGCTTTCCGTAAAAACGTTGACTTCAAATTAATCTCCGGAGCGCATTAATAAACAACCCACGGTTATAATGACACTCCCAATATTTTATCGGTATTCTCTTTTGAAAGATGAAGCACCTGTGCGCGGAAGCCCGGAAACTTGTTATAATACTTTGCGTTAATGAAAAGCACTAAGCAGACTGGAGATATTTTATGACCAAAATCGGGAAACTCGATAAACCTGACGTCTCAAGCTTCAAGAATAAAAAGAAACTCTATTTTGTGAGGAATCTTTATCTGCCTCAAAATGCCACCGATAAGTACAAGAATATTTTCCACCGGTACTGGGATGAAGTTGAGGAGCATCTGGGCAAGCTCGAAGCCGCCGGGAAGATATCTAAGATCTTCTGTGAGAGCATTTATATGACGGGCGAGGAATCGCTGAAGGTGTTGGGAGCCATGAATATGCGGCTGGAACAGATTGTGAAAAAGAAGATCGACGCCGGGGGAAAATTCCTGCCGCTTGAAGACACGGAAATATTCGGGGCCTATATGGACTGGAGCAACTGCCACATGATCGTGCGGACACCCAGGGTGCATAAAACCATTGATAAGTTATTAAATGAGACGGTGAGGGAAAGGTTTGAACACATAAAATCGGTCCTCGGTGAAAATATCGCGGAGGGTGAATCTGGACTTCTCACCATGCGTGAAGAAGACAGGAAATCCCTTGAACTGCCTGTGGATTTCGAGCTTTTCCTGGTTACACCGCCCGCCTATGACGACCTCCTGCAGTACATCCGCGACAGCGAAAACGGAAAAGAATTCTGGAGGACCGGATAAAAGTGCAAAAGCGCCTCTCAAAAACATACGGGACTTCTATTTCATCACATCCGCCGTATCGCATCTGATAACCGGGGGCCGGTATCGTCGTTGCCTTCTTACCCTCTTTTATCGCTTTTTTGGGTGAGGCAATTCGAATTCTTCCCAAATTTCCTTTCTTTTGCTACAATGTGGTATGTCGACAAACAACATAGACAAAAGACTCCCTCTGATTCAGGATGCCGACCTTAACGGCAAGATCGTCCTTGTAAGGTTCGACCATAATGTCGTCAAAAAGGGCGTCATAAAAGACCCTTTCAGGATCGACAAGACCCTCGGCACCCTTTACTACATTGCAGACCGGGGTGGACGCCCTATCCTTATGACTCATATCGGCAGGCCCAAAGACAAAAAAACGGGAAAGATAACGTGCAACCCGGATGACTCCGTGGAGCCGATCGTGGAATATTTAAAACGCAAGCTTCACACGGATTTTTATACCCCTCACTGCGAGAAAGACCCTGAGCTCGGTATTGCCGGAATGTGCGATGACGTGCTCAACGCCATTGAGGACCTGAAGAACAGAAAGATCGGCGGCATTTATCTCCCCAATACCAGATGGTTCAGGGGTGAAGAGGGAGAGGGTTTTTTCAGGGACAATTTGGCGGTGCAGCTCTCCGATATCGCGGATGTCTATGTAAATGACGCCTTTGGTTCGTGGCAGCCCCATGTCTCTACCTATGACATCACAAAATTCATCCCTTCATATGCCGGGTTTCTCATGCAGCAGGAGATAGCAAACTTAAGCCATGTCATAAATCCCGAAAGGCCTTTTCTCGCGGTTGTCGCAGGCTCCAAATACGACACAAAGATCGGCCCCCTCTATGCGATTTATGAAAAGGCGGACCACGTGATCCTGGGCGGGGTTTTATATAACGGCTATCTGTGCGCAAAATACGATATCTCCATCAAGGGGATAGAGGAAGATGACATCAAGGCGGCAAAAGACCTCGTGAACATAGACAGGGAAAAACGAAAGATCCTTGAACTCCCGTATATTGTAGAATCAGATACGATGGAAGGCAGGACCGAAGGTAAATACCGGACCATCTCGATCAATGATTTCAAAAAAAATGACAGCTACGGATATATCCTGGACATTGACCCTCAATCATTTGTAGACGGGAAGGTCGGGGAAGTGATACTCGGCGCAAAGACCATCTTTGTAAACGCCGTCATGGGGTACACGCCGCATTTTTCTGAAGGCTCAAAAGCCCTTGACGAAACCCTCGATAAAAATCAAAACGCGCTGAAAATGTACGGCGGCGGAGACACGCTGCAGGAATTCAAGAACCTCTGTCCCGGACTTTATCTTTCAATACTCGACAGCACAAAATACTACTTCTTCACCGGCGGCGGCACCGTCCTTACCGCAATAGAAAAGGGAAGCCCTTACGGTTTAAAACCAATCCAGGCCTTAATGGAAAATAAGGAGAGGGGGGGCAAGAGCTTATAGTGAAAGTCATATCCATAGCCCTTGCATTAATTCTTTTCTCCCTCATCTGTTTCTTGCCCCCGGCCTTTTCTTTTGAAGGCCCTTTCCAGGTAAAAAACCAGTACCCGATATTTCTTCACGCGGACCAGCCGTATCTTGAAAAAGCCGCGGTGGAAAATTCCATGTCATACAGCCTTTCACATTCAAGCACCTACACTGTGCAAAATTCGGGACACTGGGACATCAGCCTCGACATGGAGATCACCGAATTGAATTTCAGATACAAGAGGATTGTAAAAGACTTTGCTGAATTCGATCTGGATATCCCTGTACTGATGATAGGCGGCGGTTTCATGGACGGCTTTCTCGAAAATTATCACAGCGCATTCGGTTTTCCTGATTACGGAAGAAGCAACCGGCCGCACAATGAATTCCTTTATGAAGTTAAAAGAGACGGTCGCCTGATCGTTCAGGGCAAAAGCAGGACAAAGTTTGGCGATATCAGGCTTGCGGTCAAAAAACCGCTGATCTCCCAAAACGGCTTTGACCTGAGCGTAAAAGGCGATGTCGAGCTTCCCGTTGGAAACGCCAAAACCGGTTTCGGCAACGGCAGCGTGGACGCCGGGGTGTCCGTTCTCCTTGATAAAAAGATCACAGACAGCATTATGGCATACTTGAACTTCGGCGCGGTGTTCCCCGGTGACTTGAAAGGTCATGAGAAAATAGACCTGAAAAATTTTATTTACGGCGGCGCGGCAATTGAAGCTGATCTTGGAGACGGTTACGGTCTGCTGGCACAGGCGCTGGGGCAGTCTCCCATTTATCCTGAAACGGACCTGCTGGCCGTTGACAGGGAAGCCTGGCTCCTCGTCCTCGGCGGCAGGTACAAAACCGGGAAAAGGAGTTTCGAACTCTCCCTGACAGAGGACATCAATACATCAGGCGCGCCGGATTTTATTTTAAACCTGACTTACAAGGTAAACTTGTAACCAGAACTCCCCAGGTCCCTCTTTTACAAAGAGGGGCATTTAAGTCTTTATTTCTCCGTGTCCTCTGTGGTTAAATAACTACCATGAAAAATGAAAAACTGATCCATGACTGGATGGTTTCGTATCTGAAAGAAAAACTCTCGCGGGACTATAATGAAATCAAGATCAATCTTGAGGGTGAAGATAAAAGCGATTTCAAAGGCCATCATCCCGACGTGGTCCTTGGGAACCACGGTCATGTCCTCGCCATTATGGAAGTTGAAACCGAAGGAAGCATCACCCCTGAAAAGGCGGATGAATGGAAAACGCTTTCCGCTCTCGGCGCTAAATTGATCGTAATGGTGCCAAAGCCTTCAAAGGCAAAAGTGATTGACCTCCTCTGGAAAAAAGGCATGGCTGATAAAGTATCGGTGGGAAGCTACGAGCTGACCGTAAATATGCCGTAGGTATTCAGTTTCCGCGTTCATCGTGTCCAACCTTAATATTTCAGAAACAACGGCTTGTGCGGCTTCTTCTTTTTCTTTCGTTTCCTGCAGGGATGCCTGCACACCCTGCACCTCTCATCACTGCACCACTGGCAGAAATTACAATCAGGGCAAGGGTTCTTCTTCGTTTTTTTTATCACCGGCATGTCTTTCTAAAAATAGTGCAATAGAGCAAAAGTACAGCAGCGCAGAAGAAAGGACTTTTGCACTATTGCACTTTTGAACTTTTGCTCATTATGATATTTCCTCTAATATCTTAACTGTATTTTTGATGACCTTTTTATTCCAGAGGATTGTAACATGATTTGCCGGCACATTATAATGATCCTCTGCCCACGGGAGCACGGAGCTTTTTGCGGATACAAGGACATCGCCTTTCCCCGCGGTTATCTCTTCAGGAAGCACGGAAGGCGGAAAAACCTGCAGCAATGAGTCCGGCACTGACATGAACGGCTTTGGATATGATTTCCCGTCCCGCTTTTCCCATTTATAAACTATAAACAACCGAGTCTTTGTCCCTCCGAAGGACAAATATTTAACGCCGTCAACAGGAGCGTCATTGAGGGTCTTAAAAAAGTCTGAGTCAGGCAAAAGCTCTCTCGTGGCCTGGCCCTCAATAAGTTCATTGAATCTCCTGATAACTTCAGAGACAGCGCCGTGTGTGTCCTTTGGCAGGGCAACCTTGAGAACTGCTGATATAGGTTTCAGATATTTTCCCAAAAGCGCAAGCGAGCTGCCCTGATGAGGCGAAGAAATTGTGATCAGGGCCTTTATTCCCGGCATCTTTTCTTCCATGAACTTTCTGGCGATCAGCCCTCCCCGGCTGTGGCCTATGAGCGCAATATGCCTTCGGGGAAAAACCTCTTTCGCGAGTTTCACAACCTTCTTTAATTCTTCCGAGGCAGCGCTTATTGGAGCGACAGGCCTGCTCTGGCTCCAGCATATAAGGTTGAAGCCTTTCATTTTGAGGGCGTCCCATAAGTTGTCAACTTTTCCCGGAATGTCCCCGAACGTAAGCTTTTTTGTGTTTGAAGTGGAACGGGGTTTAGGACGTGTTGCGGCAAAGACCTTCAGCGGGACATTATTGGCGAAAATTTTCGTCTCAAGAGGATCAAGCCAGATATGTTTATTCAGGCTGAGGCCGTGTATAAAGATTACAACAGGGCTGTCAGGGCTGCCTTTATGAATGGTTGCGTCTAATTCCATTTTCATTGTCCACAGATTTCGCAGATTACACAGATTGGAAAAAAAGAACGTAGATCTGTGTCATCTGTGGATGATTACGAAATGCTCAACTTAGCAATCAACCCGTCATTATTTAAATACACAACTTCTGCGATCTGTGCGTTCCTGATCATCCGGTCACACAGCTTACACGGGCTGCCGTTGGCAAAACTCTTGTCATCTTCAAAACCCGCGATGTAGATCACCGCGCCTTTCATCCTGTCAGGAGGACCGTTGATGATCGCGTTCTGCTCAGCGTGCACCGCTTCGCACAATTCGTATCTCTCACCTGACGGGATGTTGAGTTCTTTTCTTTTGCACTTTCCAAGGTCCACGCAATTCGCCAATCCCCTTGGCGAGCCGTTATAACCTGTGCTGACGATTACCCTGTCTTTTACGATGACCGCGCCGTATTTCCTGCGAAGGCATGTGGATCTCGAAGAAACAACCTTTGCGATCTCTATAAAATAATTGTCCCAGTCAGGGCGCATATCAATACCTCACGTTTTTTCTTCTAACCCACATTATCTAAAGCCGTAATGAGTAATCCGTAATGCGTTATGAGTTATTCTTTTCACGCATCACGCGTTACGATTTCTTCTCCTGCTTCGCGGCAATAATAGATTATAACAAAGAGGATGAACTACTTTCTCTTGGCAGCTTTTGCAACAGCCTTCTTTGCCGGGGGCCTGGTTGTTTTCTTTGCAGGTTTTACGGGGGGCTTTTTAACTATCTTCTTTGCGGCTTTTTTAGGTTCGGCCTTCTTTACGATTTTCTTCTTCTCTATTTTCTTCACTTCGGTTTTTGCCTTTTTCTTCTCTGGCGGCTGAGTCAACGACTTCGGGAGGATATCTTTAAGAATTCCGTTGAGCTCCGCAGCGTTCTTCGGAGCATACGCGAAGGCGTCATTGTTCAGATAATAATATACGTCTTTGCCCTGTTTCAAATATTCCTTTATTCTCTTTGCGTCCTTTTTCAACTGATCGGTTGTGTAGTTTGTAGCGTAACTCCCTCCCTCACCGTGCCTGCGAAGATATACAAAGTTGGCGGTCAGCGGCAGGTCATCGATAAAATCCGGCCAGTCAGACATGCAGACGGCAATATTGGAGGCAGCGAGAAGATTGAGAACTTTCTTTGTGAGCCAGCTCTTATGCCTGAACTCAAATGCGTGGCGCACAGGGTACTGCTTGAGGTTCTCAACAAAGTCTTCAAGATTTTTTAAATTGAGCTTTAAATTCGGGGGCAGCTGCCAGAGGATGACATGCAGCTTTTCAAGCAATGGGGCCGTGGCGTTGAAGTAGGTTGAAAGCGGCAGTTCCACATCCTTGAGTTTTTTTACGTGAGTTATGAACCGACTTCCCTTCAGGCAGAATACGAAATCAGCAGGGGTTTCCTTGTACCACCTCTCAAAGGCCTCTTTTTTCAAAAGCCTGTAAAAGGTGACGTTCAGTTCAACGGAATTAAGTTTTCCCGTGTAAAATGACAGCCATCTTCTATGCGGAAGTTCCTCAGGGTAAAAGGCGCCCTTCCAAGAATCATATAAAAATCCGCTGGTTCCTATCCAGTACCTTGGCATTTCAGTTTATAAGTATACTATGAAACCATAAAAAATAAAACAGAAATCTTATTCTGGTTTTATTCTATCAATCCTCCCCCGATTACAACGTCTTTTTCATAAAATACCGCGCTTTGTCCGGGGGCAGGCGCCCACTGCGGTTCGTCAAACTCAACAACAACACTGTTTTCTCCCGCCGGATTAATTGCAGCAGGCATTTCTTTCATGGTCGAACGTATCTTTACATGCGCGCGGAGGGTGTCCGCCGGAGAGTCTATTGATAGCCAGTTTAACTCCCGGACCCTGAATCTCTTTTTCATCGCGTCTTCCTTTGAGCCGACGACGATTATATTATTCTTCCTGTCGATGCTGACTACATAATGAGGGTTTAAAGATGATATCCCAAGCCGTTTCCTCTGCCCGATAGTGTAAAAGGCGATCCCCTTGTGCTCGCCAACCGTCTTGCCGGACATGTCAATAATGCGCCCCGGCTGCAAGGCCTCAGGCGAAAAGCCTTTTAAAAAATCCGCGTACTTCCCTTCGCCTACAAAGCATATCTCCTGGCTCTCAGGCCGTAACGCGGTCGCAAGATCGAGCTCCCTTGCAATGCCGCGGGTCATGTCTTTTGTAAATACTCCGAGAGGAAAAACTGTCTTTGCAAGCTGGGCCTGTGTCAGCACGTATAAAACATACGACTGGTCTTTCCTGGGGTCAATGCCTTTTTTGAGGAGATATCTGTCACTCCGCTCTTTATCTGTCATTCCGGCTTCCGTTCTCCGTAGCACTGCGAAGGATGAATGTCCGGAATCGGTAGAGACGAGTCGCCGACTCGTTTCTACGTCTGTATTCTGACTTCTGACTTCTGTCTTCTGTCTTACTATTCTCGCATAATGCCCTGTTGCAACGAGATCAGCGCCGAGCTCCTCTGCCTTTTTCAGGAGGAAGTCAAACTTTATGTGCTTGTTGCACAGGATGCACGGGTTGGGCGTAATTCCTTTTATATATGAATCGCAGAAGCTTTCGATCACGTAACTGTAGAAGGCGTCTCTCACGTCAACCGTGTAATGCTCTATCCCGATCTTGTGCGCGACAGACTTTGCAAGCTCAATGGTCTCAACTGAGCAGCAGACATTGGAACTCTTTAAATCCCTTTTGTCCCACAGCTCAAAGCTTAGTCCAATTACTTCATGCCCTTCTTTTTTTAGCAGATAAGCGGCAACGGACGAATCAACGCCTCCGCTCATGGCAACGATCACTTTCATGGCTTTTTATTCTATCACATGGAAGGAACTGGACGCAGATTAAAGCAGAAAAGATACTCTTGTAAAAAGACAATCTTTTGAGTCTGCTGCACGAATCAAAGTCTGTCACCCTGAACTCGTTTCAGGGTCTCATAACGTATGATTATATTAGATGCTGAAACAAGTTCAGCATGACATTATTGCCAAGCCAACCATTTGATATTGATATTTTAATTACCTTAAGTTTAAAGTAACAAAACGTACCTGACTTAATATATGTCAAAAGCAAAATCGGATAAAACAACTTCTGCCAAACGCACCTCTTTCCCGGACGACGAGAGAACTCGCCCCTGGTTGAAACTGCTCCTTGACGCTTATTTCATCGTGGACAAGGGTGTCGTTAAAGCAATCGCCGATGAACAGCAGAAAGGCAGAAAGCTCGCTTGCGGCAAGGGCTGTTCAAGCTGCTGCGGCACCCACAAAGACATTCCGGCATATCCTCTGGAATTGATGGGCCTCTCATGGTACGTGACTGAGAAAGCAGCCGGTGCCGTCCGTGAGGCCTTGATGAGACAGCTTGAAAGTCACAAGAAAGATGACCCCTGCCCTTTTCTTGTTGAAGGAATTTGTTCCGTGCATCCGGTCAGGCCGATGGCATGCAGGCAGTTCAATGTTTTCAATAAGCCCTGCGAGGAAAGTGAAGACCCCTTTTACACAAGACGCGAAGATGTGCTGGACCCGGTCAAGAAATACGTGGACCAGGCCTTTTTCATCATGCTCCCTTTCTACGGAGTGGAAAAAGAATCCGAGCGCATTAAGGTCATCGAGACCGGGGCCTTTCATAAAATGGTAAAAGAACTCCACGCCTGTAATTGGAAGAGCCTCGCTGAAAAGATGCAGCATTTTGACCCGTCAAAAACCTGATGATTTACTAAAAGACATCTTTTTTATAAAATAGCCGGGTTATGCTCCCATTAAAAGACAAAGTCGCTTTGATAACAGGCAGCTCAAGAGGCATCGGAAACGCGATCGCGCGCAAGCTCGCCCTTGCCGGAGCGGACATTGTGGTAAATTTCAGGAAGGCCGGGGGCTCTTCTCAGGAACAGGCTGAACAACTGTGCAGGGAAGTGGAAGGAATGGGACGCCGGGCCCTGATGGTCCAGGCTGACATAGCGGTAAAAGATTCGGTGAAAAAGTTGTTCGCCGAGGTGAATGAAAAATTCGGACGGCTCGACATCCTTATACTCAACGCTGCCAAGGCGCCTTTTAAACCGATCGAAAAACTCTTTGAGCGGGAGCTGCGGCAGTTGGTTGAAACAAATTACCTCGGCAACATATTCTGCATTCAGGAGGCATTGCCCCTTTTGGAAAGATCAGGCGGGAAGATTGTTTTTATCTCAAGCCTCGGCAGCCGGTTTTATAATCCCGCTTACCCGCTTGGCAGCATGAAGGCCGCGATGGAATCAGTTGTCCGGGACTGCGCGGAAGGACTGAGGCAAAAGAACATCTCGGTCAACGCGGTCTGCGGCGGCATTGTCAAAACCGATTCGTTTAAAGTGCTGAGACAGTTCTGGGAGAATATCGACATGCTGCCGGAGAGTCTTTTTGTAGAGCCGGATGAATTAGCCGACGTCGTGGTTTTTTTATGCGGCAAAGAAAGCAGGGGGATCACCGGCCAGACAATCGTTGTCGATAAAGGGCTGAGCAACGCGATCTGCAGATTGCCGGAGAGCAAATGACACGAGAAACAGAAGTTGAGAAGCTGGGAAGTTGAGAAGCTGGGACAAAGAATAAACCCTGTCTTTCTCAACTTCATAACTTCTTATCCTCTCAACTTCTTTCTAAATATTAAGGAGGCATTATGGGTCAGAACCTTGTTACAGAGGAAAAAGTTTTTGGTGAATTGAAAAAGGCCGTTGTTGAGACGCTGAGGGCTGATGAAAATAAAATTAAACCTGAGACGTCTTTGATAAAAGACCTGGGCGCCGAGTCGCTCGATTTTCTTGATATCAACTACAGGCTGGAGCAGGCGTTCGGCATCAAGATGGCCCGCCATTTCGTACTTGAACATATAGAGGAAATGTACGGCGAGGGCACTGCCCTTGATGAGAACGGCCAACTGACAGACAAGGCTGTTGCGGTGCTGAAGATCAGGTTCGGCGAAAATGTCGCCGAGTTAAAACCCGGAATGGACATGGACGAGATACCCGCGCTGGTCACCGCGCAGTCAATGGTAAGCGGCGTGATGGACATCCTCGACAGCCTGCCTGAGAAATGCACAAAGTGCGGAGCGTCTTCATGGAAATCCGAGGACGGCGTCAAGGTAAAATGCGGTTCCTGCGGCGAGGCAGCGGAATACTCAAACGGCGACGACCTGATCAAGGCATGGCTTACAAAAGTACAGGAAGAGAAGAAGCTATTTTAAAAGGGATTGGGGATTAGGTGTTAGGGATTAGCAAGAAAAAACCAACCCCCAATCCCTGACCCCTAACCCCTATCTAATTTAAACATTATGAGCGCTCAATCTTTAAAACGCAGAGTAGTAATAACCGGATACGGGATGGTTACGCCTTCGGGAAAAAATACCGTGGAGACCTTTGAGAACTGTACAAAAGGCGTCTCCGGCGTTGACTACATTAAATCTTTTGACACCACCGGCTTTCCCTGCCGGATCGCGGGTGAAGTCGACGATCAGTGGATCGACGACTTTGAGAACAGGACTGATCAGAAGCTGAGAAAATTTTCCTCCCGCGGCCTCAGATTAATGAGGATCGCCGCGACAGAGGCGGCGAAGATGGCAAGCCTTGATAAAGTTGATGACCGCGGCGGCATCGGCGTTTCCCTCGGCTCCCACGGCGACAACCCCTCTGTCAATGAAATGCTGTTCGTCAATAAGTTCTATGACGGCGAAGGCCATTGGGACATGAAAAAACTTACACAGAGCGGCGGGTATCCCTACATGCTTTTCTTCCGCAGAAAGCCCGATACCGCAACGTCCCTGCTTGCGACCCTTTTTAATTGCAAGGGGCCGACACTTTCAATAGTCTCAGCCTGCGCCGCTGGCTCTCAGGCCATCGGCGAGGCTTTCAGGATAATCCAGGACGGGAAAAGCGATGTCATGATCGCCGGAGGCTGCGAGGCGACAATTGATTTCGCGGGCATGACGGGATTCATTTTATTGAAGGCGTTGTGTGAGAAATACACCACGCCCCAGACAGCGTCCCGGCCTTTTGACAGAAAGAGGAACGGTTTCGTAATGTCCGAAGGCGCCGCAGCCGTGATACTTGAAGACCTCGAACACGCGCGCGCAAGAGGGGCGCAGATATTGGGGGAGCTGAAAGGCTACGGCTCATCCGCCGACGCTTACCGCATAACCGACACGCACCCTAAGGGACTCGGTGCGATAATAGCGATCAAGGCCGCGATAGATGATGCAGACATCTCGCTTGATCAGGTTGAATACATTAACGCGCACGGCACATCCACACAGCAGAATGATCTGACCGAGACGCGCGCGATAAAAGAAGTGTTCGGCGAAAGGGCTAAAGATATCCCGGTGAGCTCAAATAAATCCATGTTAGGCCACACCATTGCCGCGGCAGGGGCCATTGAATGCATCCTGACACTCGTGGGAATAACCCGTTCCATCATCCTGCCGACCATTAACCACGAATCCCGCGACCCCAAATGCGACCTCGACTATGTCCCCAACGAGGCAAGGCACAAAGAACACCGCGTCGCCATCTCCAACTCCTTCGGCTTCGGCGGCCAGAACGCCTGCCTCTGCATCGGGGCTTTTGAAGGTTAAATCAAAAACAATAGTCTCTTCGTTGTCCGGCAAGTCATAATCTCTAAATCGGGGTTCCCATCGGATTTCATGTTTCAGTTGAATGAAGAAGAGCATCAATCTTTAAGGTCGCATTTTGCGACCTTAAAGAAAGGAAGAGGTCTTCACCGGAAATATTTACCTTATGTCTTTACTGAACATGGGACGATTATGCTTGCTAATGTATTAAACAGCCCCATTTCAGTTCAGGCAAGTATTCAGGTCGTAAGGGCCTTTGTAAAACTAAGACAACTTCTGTCGACGCATAAAGAGCTTGCACATAAGTTAATTGAGCTTGAAAGAAAAATAGAAAATCACGATGAAGAAATCCACACAATCTTTGAGGCCATCCGGCAGTTGATGGCCCCGCCGGAGCCGAACAAGAAGAAGATCGGGTTTATGAGGGAATGAAAATAGCGTGATAGCTCGCAAGTGTGAAAGTGTGCTTTAATTGTAAGAGCAATTAGTGTCTGCGTTTAACGGAGGTTTCTCTATCCCCTCCTTAAGGCATTAAGATATTCAATCCTTCTTCAGCTGCTATTTTACAAAGCTTCCGGTCTGAGGAGACAAAGGTAACACTGTCATGACTTAAGCTCAGGGCCATGGAAAGCTGGATACTGTCAACAGGCTATGTATCTTTTCAGGATGAGTTCCTCTGCCCTTATAATGTCGTCGGCTCTTACATCGAGTATCATAATACCGAGAGTACCGATGTCCTGATAGAAGAAACTGTGCTGCATCAGGAATTCTTTTTCTGTCGTGATTTTATCTACCTCGAAAAGTCTCTTCAGGTTGGAGATGATTTCAATGATTGTTATCGAGGAGATAAAAACAGGCTCTTTAGATTCTTCAAGAATCCTGGAAACTACGGTCGAACCTTTCTCCGGCTGGTATCGCTTGAAAAGAGAGCTTGTGTCTATAAAAAAGGGCATGAGTTAGCGTTTTTCTCTTTCCTCAATTACCCTCTTGGAAAGGGACACGCCGATTCCCGACAGACTGCGTTGTATGTCCTTCAAGGTAGCATCTGTTCGGCCATGCTTTTTCAGGCGGCGGTGAAGTTTTGTGCTTATATGCGGTTGTCCTTCAGCTTTTACAAGTACTTTTGCCATGGGTTTAATATCTCCTTTTAGCTCAGTTTATCAATAGGGCAAGATAAAGGTCAAGGCGATTAAGTATGTATTTTTTCTTGACTGCACTTAAGGTTTTCTGCTCTTAACTATCGAGGGAAGTCCCTGGATGCCGTCATCGGATTTTATCAAATGTATAATGAAAGTTTGACCCTTGTCGTCATGGCCCCGCCGGAGCCGAGTAAGAAGAAGACCGGGTTTCTGAGAGAATGAAAAAAGCGTGATAGCTATCAAATGTGCAAGCGTGTTTTAATTGTAATAGCAATTAGTGTCTGCGTTTAACGGCGGTTTCTGAAGAACAGAGGCACCTTCCGTTCGCCTTGCGCACATACAAGCTATCCAGCCTACTCGCGCTTGACATCTTCTTTGAATCTTCTTGCTGTTTAGTCTGAGATTGATTAATATTAGGCGTTGAATTATTAAGGGGAAACATCTGAATATTGAAACTTAATCTCGATATTTTTCTAAGCGAGACTTTGAAAACATTGGATGGGTTTTTGGAAAAGTTGGAGTATCTGGGAAGTGAAATATGAAACCGATTCGCATCTTCATCAGCAGTGTACAAAAAGAGTTTGCTAAGGAGCGCGCTGCCCTGCGTGATTATTTGAGGGGAGACCCGCTTTTTCGGCGGTTCTATGATGTTTTTCTCTTTGAAGATGTTCCTGCAATTGATAGACAGGCCGACGAGGTCTATCTCCACGAAGTTGAACGGTGCGATATTTACGTAGGGCTCTTCGGGAAGGAATACGGAAAGGCAGACGCGAAAGGTTATTCTCCAACCCATCGGGAATTTGACCTTGCGACGAGGCTCGGAAAACATCGGCTTATTTTTGTCAAAGGCGCTGACGATGACAGCAAGATCCCCCAAATGCAGGCCCTTATCAAGGCGGCGGGAGACCAGGTGGTGAGACGCCGCTTTGTCAGTGCCGCAGAGCTGGTAGCCGCGATATACGGAAGCCTTGTTCAATACCTTGATGAACACGAATTGATACGTTCATCACCCTTTGACGCCTCTTTCTGCAGGAACGCCACCATGGACGATCTGGACGAAGAGAAGATACATACATTTCTGAGTCGCGCCCGACAGGCCAGAGGCCTCCCGCTGCCCGAAGAATCCACTGCTTTGGAGGTCCTTACTCATCTAAATCTCCTTGATAAAGAAAGACCGAGCAATGCAGCGGTCTTGCTCTTTGGAAAACAGCCGCAACGCTTCCTTATTTCCTCCGTGATCAAGTGTGCCCATTTTCATGGCGTTGAGGTAACCAAGCCTATTCCCTTTTACCGGATTTACAAAGGAACAGTCTTTGACCTTGTAGATCAGGCTGTTGATTTTGTGCTCTCCAAAATCGATCTTGCTGTCGGGACCCGCGCTCAGAGCGTTCAGGCACCCGTGGCCTACGAGATGCCCCCTGAAGTGATTCGCGAGGCCATTGTTAATGCTGTGGCCCATCGGGACTATACGAGCAACGGTAGTGTACAGGTGATGCTCTTTGCGGACCGGCTTGAGGTCTGGAACCCAGGTACCCTTTCGCCGCCCCTGACCCTTGCAAAACTGCGAAAGCCCCACGGCTCCATGCCCTGTAATCCCTTATTGGCCGAGCCGCTCTATCTTACCAAGTACATCGAACGCATGGGCACCGGAACAGGTGATATGATCAAGCGCTGCCGTGATGTCGGCCTTGACGGACCGGAGTTTGCCCTTACAGACGGCTTTGTGGTTACTATCCCTAGAAAGCCTGAACTGGCCTTCAAAGCCGTAGGCGGGATTACCGGGGAAGTCACCGGGGAAGTCACCGGGGAAGTCACCGGGGAAGTCACCGGGGAAGTTAAGAGGCTCCTGACAGTATTGGTTGGAGAGATGAAACGTACGGACATCCAGGAGGCTCTGGCTCTCCGGCATGAAGACTACTTCAGGGAGGCTTATCTTATTCCGGCGCTAACTGCCGGTATGATCGAAATGACCATTCCCGGCAAACCCACAAGCAGCAAACAGAAATACAGGCTGACAAAAAAAGGGCGAGACCTCCTGGGAAAACAGACGAAGGAGGCTGGCGACGATGAAAAGTAAAATGGGACCACAAATGAAAAAACTCGTTCAGGATATTGGCGAACTTGCATCGGCCCGGCAGCAGCTTGCGCGTAAAGCTGAACAACAGTATGCTCTTGAAGTTGAAGCCATTCTTCAATCTCAATGCCGTGATCCCAGGCGGATCGAACGGCTGCTTGACGGTATGCTCGATTTTTGCTTTGATGAGCAGATGCTGCTGTGGTATAAAAAACTCTGCCGCTATTACTTCGAAATAGACCCCGCTGCGGCAGCATCGTATGTCACTATCTATCGTGACATGTGGGATGACGAAAGAAGTTAGTTGAGCAGTACGTATAAATCAGCCATGTTTAAATTGACTGACAGATGATGGCTGCCTTTGAGACTGTCTCACTAACTGTGTAAGTTCAATTTTCACTGTATCCTATCCTCAAACAATATAGCGATCTGAGAATAGACTTGAGACCATCCTCTGAGAGGCATGGTCCATTTTTTATCGAGTTCCAGTGCTGCCATATA